>JAABQQ010000259.1 GCA_011391405.1 Gammaproteobacteria bacterium | reverse complement strand
GATCGATCCCGACAGCGGCAAGATCACTATGATTGCCGCGCCCTTCAAGGGGCCACGGAGGTTGCGCACCGACGCAGCGGGCAAGCTCTGGATCACCGCTTTTCCCGAGTCGGCGATCGCACGCTTCGATCCCGCGACGAGTCAGTTCACGCGCTTCGACTTGCCACTGAGCCCGAAGGGCGGCGACACGCCCTACGCGCTCAACGTCGACCGGCCGCGCGGCATTGTCTGGGTCAACGGCAACCAGAGCGATTCGCTCTACACGTTTGATATCGCGAGCGAGACCTGGGCCAACATTCCGATGCCGCGCCGCGTGACGTTCACCCGCGACGTCGAGTTCGAACCGGACGGCACGGCCTACACCGCGATCGCGCACTTCCCGGGGTGGCACGTCGAGGACGGCCAGTCCACGCTGATTCGTGTGCAGCGGCCGTGACTAGTGGAAAAAATGGTCGATAGCGGGGCAGGCCAATAGGCTTCCTTGAAGTGATTGGGTTGTATTATCATTTCGTAATGTGAAATGATTATATTTGAAATCTGACAAATATCGCTAAGATCACACTATTCACTCAAGTTAATGAAATCATTATGGCTGGTGACCAATGGATCTGGACGTCGTCAGCCTGGCCCCGGCTGACCTACGACATTGCCCGGCTCGCAGAGCCGCTGCGGCGTGCGCAGGCAGAGTGCGGCCGGCTGTTCGGCAAGGCCGAGGCCATCGGCGCCGAGGAGCTCGCGTTGGCGGAGCGCGACGCCTGGTCCAGTGAAGCCGTCGCCACTGCGGCCATCGAAGGAGAGGCGATCGAACTGGCCAGCGTTCGTTCCTCGGTGGCGCGCCGGCTTGGAATCGCCGCCGACCTCGCCGCCTCGGTGCCCCGCAACGTCGAGGGGCTGCTCGACGTCATGGAGAGTGCGGCGGCGGATTGGGACAGCGAACTTACCGCCGAGCGACTCTGCCGCTGGCAGGCGTCGCTCTTTCCCGCGGGCGGGTCCGCGCTGCGCCCGGTCGAGACGGGGCGATTCCGTTCCCACGATGATCCGATGCGGATCGTCAGCGGCCCGCTGGGTCGCGAGACGGTTCACTACGTGGCCCCGCCGTCGGCCGCGGTCCGCGCCGAGATGCACGCTTTTCTCGAGTGGTTCAATCGGGCTCGCAACGCCCCGCTCGATGGCGTGCTGCGCGCGGGCCTCGCTCACGTCTGGTTCGAAAGCATCCACCCGTTCGAGGATGGCAACGGCCGCGTCGGACGCGCCGTCGTCGACCTGGCCCTGGCCCAGGATGTGCGCAAGGCAACGCGACTGCACGGCGTCGCCAATGAACTGCGCAGCCGGCAGCGCGACTACTACGACGCACTCAACAGGGCGCAACGCGGCAAGGGTGACGTCACCGAGTGGCTCCTGTGGTTCACGACCGTGTTCATCGATTCGTGCCGGGCACGTGCCGCTTTGGTCGAGGAATCGTTGGTGCGCGCGCACTTCTGGCGGGACAACCGGTACGTCACGTTCAACGAGCGCCAGCGCAAGGTGCTCAACCGGATGCTCGAGGCCGGACCGGGGCGGTTCGAGGGCGGCCTGACGCAGCGTAAGTATGCGGGCATGACCAGCTCATCGCCCGTCACGGCCTGGCGCGACATCGACGACCTGGTCACGAAGGGGCTGCTCGTGAAGGGCGCAGCGGCGGGCCGCTCGACGTACTACAACCTCGCGATTCCGGGATGGGGCTGGCCGCCGAGCACTGTCTAGCAGCGTCCTGCGCCGATCGCGCGTTTGCCCGCCAATGACCAGCTACTTGCCGGCCTTGAGCCCATACACCAGCAGCATGTTGCCCGGCATCTGCCCGAACATGCCGTACCCGGACAGGATGAACAGCTGGTCGCCGTTCACGAGCACGCCACCCACGTCGATCGCCCCGCCGTGGCCTGCGACGCCGTTGGTCGCCTGGTAGGGAAGCTTGGTCTCGATCACGCGCAGCAGCTTGCCGTTGCGCGCATCGAATGCACGCAACTTGCCATCGAGCGCGCCGGCGTACACGACGCCGTTGGCGACCACGGCCGCCGCGGAATGGCCGTAGTAATAGCTGCAGTCCGGCCAGGGGGATCGCTCGGCTTTCCCCTTGGCCATCTCAGCGAGGCCGACGAGCGGCGCGTCGCCCGGGTCGAAGGCGCAGCCACGCTGCACGGGGTGCGACCACAGCACGCTGCCGTCATCCACCTTCAGGGCATACACACCGGGCTTCGGGACGTAGCCGGCGATCTTGCGTTCAGGGTCGGCGATGGGGACAAACACCGTCTTGCCATCGGTCGCCATGCCGTGGTGCACGCCGCCGTTCGAGCTGCCCGAGCCAATGCGCTTGCGCCAGACGACGGCGCCGTTCCTGTCCGGATCGAGCGCGAGAACCTCGCCCGACTTCTGTCCGGCCAGCAGCAAGTCGCCCTGCTTGCGCGCGACCAGCATCACCGATGCGCCGAAGTCGAAGTCGGGGCCGTTCTCCTCCGGGCAACTGGCGCCGCCGCTCAGGCACGCCGCATTCCACGCGTCGTCGGCCAGCGCCTGGAAGATCCAGCGCTTCGCGCCAGTCTTGAGGTCGAGCGCGATGATGGCATCGCTGGTGTCGGTGGCCGGCGACGAAGAATTCTGTCCGGTGCCGAAGTACAGCACGCCACGCTTCGCGTCGATGGTCGGGCTGTTCCAGACAACTGCGCCGCTGGGTCCCCACATCTGCACGCCATCGCGATTGATCACCGTCCTGGCCGCATGCGGTGTGGTATCGAAGCGCCAGACTGCCGCACCCGTCGTCGCGTCGAGCGCCTGGATGCCGCCGTGCGTGCGGCAGCATTCATGCGTGGGTAACCCGGCCGCAGCGACTTCGAAGGACGAGAGCGGGACGTACAGCCGGCCGTCGTGGTAGGTGATGGGGCCGCTGATGATCGACGTCGGGAACCACTTCACGCGTTCGCGCCAGCGCAACTTGCCGGTCGTCGCGTCCACGGCATATACCGTGGCCATTTCGTCGGCGAAGAACAGCGTGCTCGTGCCGTCGGGTGTCGCATCGAGCGTCAGGGCGGAGTGCACGGGCGCATCCGTCTTGAACGACCAGCGCACGCAACCGCTCGTGCGATCGAGCGCCAGCAGGTGCGCGCCCTTGCTGCCGAGGAACACGGTCTCGCCAGCGATGACGGGTTGCGAGCGCATGGTGGTGACCGACGGCAGCGCAATCGACCACAGCAGTTCGAGCTTTCCCGCATCCCGCCTGCCGATGCGCACGCCGACGGCCTCGCGCGTGTTGCTGCGGTCGAAGCCCCAGTTCTCGCGCCCTGTCACTGCCACGGGGGTATCGGCCGGACAAGCCTTCTCCGTGATCCACGCATCCCGCTTGAGGTCTTCCGCCGCCGCCAGCCATTTGGCGATGCGCACACGCTGTTCCTGCTGCAACACCGCGGCCTGCGGCTGCATCTTGCCGAATTCCATCGCCATCAGGATGCTGGCGGCCGGCAGGCGGCGCAGCGTGTCCGTCGGCGGTGCCTTGGTCTCCGGGACTTCGTGACAGATGGCGCAATGCGTCTTGAACAATGCGGCGGTGTCGTCAGGCGCGTCAGCGCTGGCATTCACCGTAACTGGCCATGCGAGCATTGCGATGACAACCGACGACAGCAGCGCCTGGGCCGCGCGCGCGGCTCGCCATCGCGAGAGCGCGATGAAATCTAGAAATTCCATGATGAATGGACGTTAGCACCGGCCATCCGTTGCTGTCCATGAACCGCGGGTGCCGCCAGATGCCCGAAAAACAAGCGAACTGGCTGCCCGCGCGCCACTGCGACGCGTGGTAAGACGACACGCTAAACAAGCAACAGTCCGCAGCGGCCACCTGGCCCGCCGACGGCGGTTAGAACCCCAGCAACCCCTTCAGCTTCTTTCCCTGCTCGACTGCTTTCTGGGCGGTCGTCGAGTCGTCCTCAGGCTTCGCGGCGGCGGCAGGCTCAGCCGGAGTCGAGGCGGTCGCGGGAGTCGGCGTCGTGGCTGCCGTTGATGACGCCGCCGCTGCCGCGGATTGCTTCGCGGTGGGCGGCGCGGCATTGACGTAGTAAGCGATCTTCGTGATGTCGGCGATCGTGACTCTGCTTTGCGCATCGACGACGTTACCGCGGTCGGCCCTGACGTAGACCGCCGGGTCCGGCTTGCCCGGGCCGCTGAGGTGGGCCTGCACCTTGTCGATGGGGTCGCGGGTGTAGAAGCAGTACACCATCGTCTGGGGCTGTCGCGGCGCGCTCTGCGCGGCTGAACACACCGGGTCGAGCTTGGCGCCCGGGTACGGCTGGGCAGTCAGGGTCTCGGCCGTCGGCGGGTTCTTCGCGATGCGGGCGCGCATGGCCGCCTCTTCCTCCTCGGTCGCCACATAGTCTGCGGCCGCGAGGGATGGCAGCAGAGCCAGGACGCATACGACGAAAGCGGTCTTCATGGGTGTCCCCCCTGGACTCGTTATTGGTCGGTGTCCGTCAATGCTAACGCCGTCCATTGAGCCAGTACACCCGCAGCAAATTGCCCGTCCGCCTGCACGAGAGTCTGACTCTGTTTCAACCGCGCCGTTTCGGTCCGGGTCCGCGCGGCGGCACCCAGTCGCTCAAGTTCACGACGGAACCGTGCGGCAGCGCAGTCCCGGTGTAACGTTCGTCCGCGGTGACGAACACCCCACCATGAATGAGTGCGGTCGCATGGTAGGCGGCGTCATAGAACGACACCGGATAGCACGTAGTGAGTTCGAGCACCTGTGCCAGCCACCGCGGCGAGACGGGCGCCTCCTCGAGGCCGAATTTCACGAGCGCTGACAACCAGGCGTCCGCGTGCGTCGGGAAGCGGCGCGCGACGGTATTGCCAACTTCGTAGAGCCACAGGCTCGGTACAACGGCGCGAACCAGGTCGTCGCGAATCGCATTCCTCAGCAGCAGGGCTCGGTCGGAGTCCGGTTCGTCGCATGACGGTAACGCCCACTTCAGGATGACGGACGCATCCGGCACGACCACGATCATTGGTCAGTGCCCTTGCTCCCGGTCCTCTCGGATCCACCGGGCCAGCTCGGCTGCGCTTGCGGCTGGGAGTTGCATGCGCAGGGCGTCGAGTTCATTCACGGCGTCGTTGCGCCGGCGACGCAATACCCACGTGCGCAACGCCTCATTCACTGCCCGGCTGCGCGCGCCCGCAGGAATCTTGCCAAGGACGCGCCAGGTATCTTCGTCAATCATGATGTTGATGCGCTTGCCCATGGCGTCTGGTCTCCACTGGAATGCCTACAAGTGTGTATACCATTACACATCGCTGATCTGGCGATCGCAAGCGGCCATTCTGCGCGCTTGAGCACGAAACTCCCTTCTTGCCCGCGACGGGTTTCTTCGCGCAGCGTCCGGCATACTCGCGGCATGCAACTCGCCTGGCTCTCGCTCGCGGTCGTCGCCACGGTCGCCTACCACGTCATCCTCAAACTGACGCCGGCCAGCGCGAACCCGTTCCTGTCGCTGATGCTGACCTACGGTGCCGTCACTGTCCTGTTCGCGGGCGTGCTCGTGCTCGCCCCCGGCGAATTCGCGTGGCGCGAAGAAATGCGCCAGCTCAACTGGACTGCGATCGCGCTGGCGTTCGCGATCATCGGGCTCGACCTCGGCTTCATCCTGCTCTACCGCACGGGATTCGAAGTGAGCCTCGGCGCGCTGGTCACGCAGACCGCGGCCGCCATGCTGCTCGTGGGTATCGGCGTGCTCGTGTTCCGCGAAAAGCTCGATCTTTCGCACGGCGTCGGGATCGTGCTGTGTCTCGCGGGGCTGTGGCTCGTCAATCGACGCTGAGCCGGCCAGTCGACGGCGCTGCCGGCTGATCGATCAGCGATCGCCCGCTCTGCTCTCGAGGCTCTCCCGTTCGAGCGCGCGCTCCTGTCGGATGCGCAGTACGGTCCACCAGACGAATGCGCCGACGACGGCGAGCATCGCCGCCATCAGTAGCGCCATTTTCGGGCCCGCCAGCCGCCAGGCTTCGCGCAGGCCGAAAATCACGCCAATCGGCGTCGAGACGAGCAGGATCGGGCGGGCGATGCGCAAGCGCGGGCTGCTATTTGTCCGTCTCGACCCAGGCCGACGCGGGCATGGCATCGAAGAACATCTGGATCCGGTGCAGCAGCTGGTTGCGGTCCGCCCAGGAGACCTGTTCGTCGAGCCGCTCCATGCGGTCTGCCTTGGTGGGCTCGGACTCCAATCCATGCACCAGCGGCGCCGGCGGCGGGGTCTTGCCGCGCTTTTCGGCTTCTTCGAGCAGCATGAGGTGCAGCCGCTCCCAATAGGGCAGCGTCGGATAGGCGCGACCGCGAAGCCGGTGGTGCACGAGCAACCGGCGCCCGTTACTGCTGGTTCTGAATGACGGCATGGGAATCGTCCTGTGCCACAAGAGTAGCGGCTTGGGCGCCAACTTCACAGTCGGAGCGATCCCAAGTCGTGGGCGTCCGGTATGCTCAGTTCCCGATAACCCTGCGGGAGCGGAACGAACATGACGATCGCCTTCTGGTGCGTGCTGGTGGCGGGCTTCCTGCCGTATTTCGGCACGCTCACCGCCAAGATCGGCGGCCAGCGCTTTGACAACAGCAATCCCCGCGACTGGCTCAGCGCGCAGTCGGGTTTTCGCAAACGGGCGAACGCGGCGCAGCACAACAGCTTCGAAGCGTTCCCGTTTTTCGCGGCCGCGGTCATCATCGCCCACGTCGCCGGTGCGCCGCAGGGACGCATCGACCTGTTCGCGGTCGTGTTCATCCTGGCGCGGCTCTTCTATATCGCGTTCTACGTTGCCGACATGGCGACGTTGCGGTCGCTGGCCTGGTTCGTCGGCATTGGCAGCGTGGTCGCGCTTTTCCTCGCGGTGGCGTGAACCGACGCTGTGGCCTGACCTGATCAGCGCCCCCAGTAGGGCATCTGCTTGCGGCTGCGCCAGAGGCCGTCGCTCGCATAGACGGCGAGCGCTGACCAGATGAACGCGAAGCCGATGCCGCGCTGCAGGGTGAAGGCCTCGTGGAAAACCCACACCCCGAGCAGGAACTGCAGCGTTGGTCCGATGTACTGCACCAGCCCCACCGTGGACAGCGGTATCAGTCGCGCGCCGTAGGCGAAGAGCGCGAGCGGCAGCGCAGTGACCAGTCCGCTGCCGAGCAGCAGTGCATTGATGTGCGGGGCGGCGTGACCGAACGCGCCCGTGCCCTGCAGCTGCAACCACACCAGGAAGCCGCAGGCGAATGGCAGCAGCAACAGCGTCTCGGTCGCGAGCCCGGGCACGGCTTCGACTTTCACCACCTTCCGGATCAGGCCATACCCGCCGAAACTGGCCGCGAGCCCGAGCGCGATCCAGGGTGGACGGCCGGCGATGACGGCGAGGTAAAGCACGCCCACCGCGGCCAGGCCGACTGCGAACTTCTGCGCCGTGTTGAGCCGCTCGCCGAGCAACAGCACGCCCAGCACCACGTTGAGCAGCGGGTTGATGAAGTACCCGAGGCTCGCGTCGATCACGTGGCCGTGGGCGATCGACCAGACGTAGAGCAGCCAGTTGATGCTGATCAGCACGGCGGTAATCATCAGCCGGTAGCGAGTGCCGGGATTTGCGAGCGCGGTGCGCACCGCGCCAACTTCACTCCGCCACAGCAGCCAGGCGAACACCAGCAGGCAACTCCAGACGATGCGGTGCGCCATGATTTCGAGCGCCGGCAAAGCCTGGAGCGGCTTCATGTAGAGGGGCAGGACGCCCCAGATCGTGAAGGCGCCGATGGCCGCTGCGAGGCCGGCACCCGCGCGCGGCGAGACGGGTACGGCAGGCGCTGAGTTCTGGCCGGTCATGGGGCGCGCATTGTGGCAAATCCCGGCGGCAGCAGCCCGAAAATCACTGCGGCTCCTGCGTGCTGTCGTGGAAAGTCCGGAGCGCCGTTGCGCCGGGCTCAGGGCATGCTGCCGCCATGGACCCTCGTCTCGAAAGCGGTCACCTGCGGCGCGAATGGCGCACGATGCAGGTCATGGTGGGGATTTATTGCCGCGGGCACGAACACCCGCAGGCGACCGGCGCCGGGTTATGCGCGGACTGCCAGGGGTTCCTGGACTACGCCGAGCGCCGGCTCGAGAAATGCCCGTACGGGCCAGAAAAACCCACCTGCGCGAAGTGCCCGATCCACTGTTACAAGCCGCAGCCGCGCGAACTGGCACGCAACATCATGCGGTATGCGGGGCCGCGCATGGTGCTGCGGCATCCGTGGCTGACCCTGACGCATTTCATGGACAAGGCACGGCGGGTCGAGCACCCGATGGTGACGCGGCGCAATCAACGGCCACCGTTCTGAGCGCGCGCCAGTCAGGCGGCGGCCTGGTTGCTGCTGTCGGGCTTGGCGGGCTTTGGCATGAGTGCGAGCCGTCGCAAGCCCCTGGCCTGCGCAGGCGTCAGGAGCGATCCCAGAGCGCGCGCACTGGAACCGCGTACAGTCCGTCGCCGAAGCTGGCGCTCGTCTCGCCGTCGTAAAGGACGACGCCACCAGCAAATCGCTTGCCTGAGACCTCCTGCAGTTTGCGCAGGCCGCGGAAATCGGCAGACGTGACTGTTGCTGACGCCTTGACCTCGACTCCTGCTACAGCGTTCGGGCCCTGCTCGACGACGATATCTACCTCGACACCGTCCTTGTCCCTGTAGTGACTGAAAGTCATCGGTTCGTCGTGTGCGGTGGACTGCCGACGCAACTCCTGGAACACGAATGTTTCCAGCATCTGGCCGAGCAGGGTGCGATCCGCTGCCAAACCCGCAGCATCGATACCGAGAAGCGCAGCGGCGAGGCCCGTATCGCCGATGTGCACTTTGGGCGTTTTGACCAGTCGACTCAGGCGGTTGTTGTGCCAGGGGGTAAGTTCGTCGACGAGAAATACGCGCTCGAGCAAGGTCACATAATCGCGAATGGTTGGACGACTTAATTGAAAAGGAGCCGCCAGATCCGTGACATTGAGCAGTCGGGCTGTCTGGCCAGCGACAAGCGTCAGGAGCCGTGGCAATGCATCCAGGGACGCGATGCGTGCCAGGTTGCGCACGTCACGTTGGACCAGGGCATCGATATAGTCGCGATACCAGGCGCTACGCCGTCGTCCGGATGTCCGCTGCAGGGCGGCAGGGTAGCCGCCAGCAACGATGCGATCGGCGAGTTCGCGGCCGAGTCGTTCCGTCTGCCGTGTCTTGAAGTTCGCGGAAAACAGCCGGTAGAGAAAGTCCGGCGCGTGCCTGGCAAGCTCACCCTGAGCCAGGGGATGAAGGCGCAGGACTTCCATGCGGCCCGCAAGCGAGTCGGCCAGTCGCGGGACCAGCAGCACGTTAGTCGACCCGGTCAGCAGGAAACGACCGGAGGTTCTGCGTCGGTCCACATTCGCCTTGATGGCCGTGAAAAGTGCCGGCACCCGCTGCACTTCATCGAGAATCACGCGTTCCGGAAGATCCAGGACAAAGCCCGCCGGATCGGCCTCCGCGGAGGCACGCACAACGTCGTCGTCGAAGGTCAGGTATGCATAGCCGAGTCGATCGCCTACGGCGCGTGCGAGCGTGGTTTTGCCACACTGTCGTGGGCCGTGGATCAGGACGACCGGTGAGTCAGCCAGCGCCTCTTTCAGACGAGGAGCGGCATAGCGCGGATACAAGCCAGGCTCGGGCATCGGCTAATCGTAAGGTTATGGCTCGGCCAATTGCAAGGTTATTGCTCGGCCAGTCGAAAGTCACGGTGACCGTCGATGGGAGGGTAGCCGTAACGTCTCCTCGACGCCTGGGGCCACATGCCGGGTAACACCCTCTTTAGAACCCCCGCAACTGCGCGAATTCCTCGAGCGTCGCGCGCTCCGTGCGCAGCGTGTTGATCGGATGCGACAGGTCCGCGTAGCCAAGCGCCATGCCCGAGAACAGCATGAAGTTCGGTGGTACTTCGAGGAACCTGCCGACGGTGCCTGGCGTCAGCGACCAGATTTCCTGGGCGCACGTGTGCAGGCCGTGCTCGCGTGCGAGCAGCATCACCGTCTGCATGTACATGCCGACGTCCGACCACTGGGGCGGGCCCAGGCTGCGGTCGAGATAGAAGAACAGCCCGACGGGCGCGCCGAAAAAATCGTAATTTCGGGCCAGCTGCAGCAGCCGCGCCATCTTGTCCTCGCGCGGGATGCCGAGAGTCGCGTACAGGTCTTCCCCGGCCTTGAAGCGGCGCGTGCGATAGGGCTCGCCCAGGCCCGGCGGATAGATGTCGTACTCGTGCGTACCGTCGCCGCGCGGGTTGGTCGTGACCTGCGCGCGCACCGCGGATTTCAGCTCGGCGAGCGGTTCGCCAGCGAGCGCATACACCCACCACGACTGCAGGTTGCCGCCGGACGGCGTGCGCCGGGCCGCGTCCAGGATTGCACGCAGCGTGTCACCCGGGATCGGGGTGTCAAGAAACGCGCGGCAGCTCATGCGGCTCGCTACGGCTTCGCTCACGTTCACTGGCGTTCCTCCTGGCGGCGGGCAATTTTGCCAGAAGCCAGTGCCAGTGGTTTGACCGTGTCGCGGCGGCCGCAGTTTTTCGTTACGCTGCGCGCGCGTTGACCGAGGTGCGCATGCAGGATCTGAAGCAGTTCGTCGTCGACATCCCGGACTTCCCGCAGCCGGGCATCCTGTTCCGTGACATCAGCCCGCTGTTGCGCCGGCATTTTGCGGCGACGATCCACTCGATCGAAAATCTCTTTACGGAGCAGGAGTGGGAGGACGTCGACGCCGTCGCGGGCATCGAGTCGCGCGGGTTCATCCTTGCAGCTGCCCTGGCCGAGCGCCGCGGCAAGGGTTTCGTGCCGATCCGCAAGAAGGGCAAGCTGCCGCCTCCCGTCGTCGACATCGCCTACGACCTCGAGTACGGCACGGGCGTGCTGGAGATGCAGGCCGGGCAAGGCCGGTTGCTGCTCGTGGATGACGTGCTCGCCACGGGCGGCACGCTCGCCGCGTCCATGGTGCTCAGCCGGCAGGCGGGGTACGTCGTGCAGGGCATCGGCGTGCTGATCGACATCGGCATCGCGCCCGGCTTCCGTTGCGAGGACCACGTGCCCCGCATCGTCCTGCAGTACGGCTGAGGCCGCCGCATGAGCGAGCCCGGCACGCCGCAGGCACCCCGCCGCGCTGCGCTCTCCTTCATTTTTGTCACCGTCGTGCTCGACATGCTGGCGCTCGGCATGGTCGTGCCGGTGCTGCCGCACCTGATCGAGGATTTCCTCGGCGGCGACATCCCGCGCGCCGCGCAGCTGGTCGGATTCTTCGGCACGGTGTGGGCGGTGATGCAGTTCTTTTCGATGCCGGTGATGGGTGCATTGTCGGATCGCTTCGGACGCCGACCCGTGATCCTGCTGTCCAACTTCGGGCTGGGGCTCGATTACGTGCTGATGGCGCTCGCGCCAACGCTCTCATGGCTCTTCGTCGGGAGACTGATCTCCGGCGTAACCGCTGCCAGCGTCAGCACGTCGATGGCCTACGTGGCCGACGTCACGCCGCCTGAGCGCCGGGCGCAGAGTTTCGGTTTCGTCGGCGTCGCCTTCGGCCTCGGGTTCGTACTCGGCCCTGCGATCGGCGGCCTGCTCGGGTCGGTCGATCCGCGCCTGCCGTTCTGGGCGGCCGCCTGCGCGAGCCTGCTCAACGCGGCGTACGGGTTCTTTATCCTGCCGGAGTCGCTCCCGCGCGAAAAACGTCGCGCGTTCGAGTGGCGTCGTGCCAACCCGCTGGGCTCGTTGCGATTCCTGCGCGCACACCGCGAAGTGTTCGCACTGGCCGGCGCAGCGTTCCTGAGCAACCTGACGCATGCGGTGCTGCCTGCCGTTTTCGTGCTCTATGCCGCCTACCGCTACGGCTGGGACGAAAAAGCGGTCGGACTCGCGTTGGCGGGCGTCGGGATTTCCTCGGCCCTGGTGCAGGGGGCGCTCGTGGGGCCGCTGGTGCGTCGCTTCGGCGAACGTCGCGTCATGATCGGCGGCCTGCTCGCCGGCACCGCGGGGTTCATGCTCTACGCTTTCGCTCCGACTGGCCTGTGGTTCGTCGCGGCCATTCCGGTCGTCGGGTTGTGGGGTCTCGTGGGTCCAGCGTCGCAGGGAATCATGACGCGCGCGGTCGGCAGTTCTGCCCAGGGTGAATTGCAGGGAGCGATGGGAAGTCTCGCCGGCATTGCCACGGTGATCGGTCCGACGCTCTTTGCGACCGTTTTCGCGTGGTCCATCCGCGATGGCGCGTCGTGGAATTTCCCGGGTTCGGCTTATGCGCTCGCGGGCCTGCTGCTCGTCGTCGCCGCGATCATTGCCGAGCGGGCCACGCGTCCGCAGGTGATGGCATGACCGCGAAGTTTGCGGTGCCGGAACTGATCCGGGCCCGCATCGTCGACAAGCTCGAGCGCCTCGCCACTCGCCAGATGCTGCCAGACACGCCGGCCGCCGCAGCAATCGCGGAGAGCCTCGAATACGTCTGGGCCTGCAGCGCGTTCGCCGCGGATGCCTGCCTGCGCGACGAAGGGTTGCTCGAGTGGCTCGCGACGCAAGGCCGTCTGCTCGAGCACGCGGATGCAGCGTGGTATGCGCAGGCGGCGGACGACGTCACGCAGCCGGGTCAGAACGACGATGCGACGTTCATGTCGACGTTGCGCATTTTCCGCCGCCGGCAGCTCGTGCGCATCGCGTGGCGCGATCTTGCGGGTTACGCGCCGATCGAACAGATCCTGGCCGAGCTCTCGTGGCTCGCCGATGCCTGCATCAATGTAGCGTGCAGGCAGGCGGCTGCGCTGCTCGGCGCGCGTCACGGCGTGCCGAAGGACAGCCATGGCGTCGAATTGCCCCTGCTGGTGCTGGGCATGGGCAAGCTAGGCGGTGGCGAGCTGAACTTCTCTTCGGACATCGATCTCGTGTTTCTTTTCGCCGAACACGGCGAGACGGCAGGTCCGCGACCGCTGGAGCACGAGGAGTTCTTCGTGCGCGCGGGCAAGCGCGTCGCGCAATTGCTCGGCACGCCCACGGACGACGGCTTCGTTTATCGCGTCGACCTGCGGCTGCGACCGTTCGGCGACTCGGGCCCCGTGGCCGTGAGTTTCGACGCGATGGAGGAGTACCTGCAGCAGCATGGGCGCGACTGGGAGCGTTACGCCTACGTGAAGGCGCGTCCCGTTTACGGGGCAGAGCCCGGTTTCAGCGACCTCTACCGCGACGCACTGCGCCCGTTCGTGTATCGCCGCTACCTCGACTTCAGCGTGTTCGAGTCGCTGCGTGCGATGAAGGAACTGATTGCGCGCGAGGTCGAACGGCGCGAGCTGCAGCAGAACGTGAAGCTCGGCCCCGGCGGTATCCGCGAGATCGAGTTCATCGTCCAGGCGTTCCAGTTGCTGCGCGGCGGCAGCACGCCGCGGCTGCAGACGCGCAGCCTGCTCGAGGCATTGCCGCAACTGGCCGGGCAGAAACTGCTGCCGACGGAGACCGTGACCGAACTGCTCGCGGCCTATCGCTTCCTGCGGCGCGTCGAAAACCGCCTGCAGGAGTGGAACGACGAACAGACGCACGAACTGCCCGTCGATGAGTACGCCCGTGCGCGACTCGCCCTCGCGATGGGACTGCCCGGGTGGCCTGAACTTGAGCGCGAGCTGGAGCATCAGCGAGGTCGCGTCAGCGCGCACTTTCAGCGCGCCGTGTTTGCGCCCGGTGCCGCGAGCGCTGACGACGAGGCGAGTGCGGGGCTCGAGCACATCCTCGACCCCGAACTCGACGACGCGCGTCGACGGGAACGGCTCGCGGTACTGCAGGCACCGGCGTTGATTGAGCCGTTCCTGCGCCAGCTCGACCAGCTGCGCGAAGGCGGCTATTACCGGCGTCTCGACGAGACCGGCCGACGCCGCTTGCAGGTGCTGTTGCCGCGCCTGCTGCGGGCAGTAGCGCGCGTCCCGAATGCCGAGGCCGCGTTGTCGCGCGTGCTGCACGTGATCGAGCG
>JAABQQ010000258.1 GCA_011391405.1 Gammaproteobacteria bacterium | reverse complement strand
GAGGCTGCGCTCGAGCGCACGCCGTGCTTCGCGAACTCGCCTTCGGCGACGAGCACCTGGCAGCGTCCGCAGATCGCGCGGCCGCCGCAGACGGAATCGATGTCGACGCCGAGCTGGCGCGCCGCAGTCAGCAGCGGTGTGCCGACGGCAAAACGTCCCCGCTTACCCGAGGGCGTGAAGACGACGAGGGGATCTGTCCGTGTCACGTTGTCGCCTCAGGCCGCACCCGGGGTGCCGGCGGCGCGACGTCGTGCCCCACCTTCGCGGCGACCCCGCTGTTCGCCCGGAGCACCCGTGCCGGGGGGCGGAACTTCACGGAACCGGCGGATCCAGCGCGCACAGTCGGGATCGTGACCCATCATCACGTCTGCGGCCATGCAGGCTCTGACGATGTCGCCGTGCAGCGGGTTCGTGATGGCGGACGTCATGCCCGACGCGATGGCCATGGTCAGGAAGCCGCTGTTGATGCCATCGCGCGCGGGCAGGCCGAAACTGATGTTCGAGGCACCGCAGGTCGTGTTGACCTTGAGTTCCTCGCGCAGGCGCTTGACGAGCCGCATCACCTGCACGCCGGCATGGTTGATCGCGCCGATCGGCATCACGAGCGGATCGACGACGACGTCGGAGGCGGGGATGCCGTGATCCATCGCGCGGTGCACGATCTTCCTCGCCACCTCGAAACGCACGTCCGGGTCTTCGGAGATGCCCGTCTCGTCGTTCGAGATCGCGACGACCGCCGCGCCGTATTTCTTCACCAGCGGCAACACAGTTTCGAGCCGGTCTTCTTCGCCGGTGACCGAATTGACGAGCGCCTTGCCCTTGTACACTGCGAGGCCGGCCTCGAGCGCGGCGACGATCGACGAGTCGATCGAAAGCGGGACGTCGGTGATCGACTGCACCAGCTGGATGGCCCTGGCGAGAATCGCCGGCTCGTCCGCCAGCGGGATACCCGCGTTGACGTCGAGCATGTGCGCGCCTGCCGCCACCTGGGCCAGCGCATCCGACTCGACGCGGCTGAAGTCGCCCGCGGCCATTTCGGCGGCCAGCAGCTTGCGTCCGGTCGGGTTGATGCGTTCACCGATGATGACGAAAGGGCGGTTGAAGCCGATGACGATTTCGCGCGTCGCCGAGCTGATGACGGTGTCGGTCATGAAAGTTTCCTGTCTTCGTTGATCTGCTGGTCACGGCCCGGGAACCACGGGGTGCGACCCGCGAGGATGCCCGAGCGGTCGATGACTTCGGCCACGGCTTCTTCCTGGCGATAGGCCATCACGTGCACTCCGCTCACGCCCTTGATCGTGCGGACCTCCTGGATGAGGTCGACGCAGAGGTTGAGGCCTTCGCGGGTCTGGTCTTTGGCGCCCTTTATGCGCTCGATGACGCTGTCTGGAATGTGGATGCCCGGTACGTTCTTGCGCATCCATTCCCCGGTCTTGGCCGTGCGCAGCGGGCCCACGCCGATCAGGATGAACACCTGCTCGAGCAGGCCGGCGTCTTCGACTGCGGTCATGAAGCGGCGGAGCAGGGGAATGTCGTAGCAATACTGCGTCTGCACGAACTGCGCGCCCGCCGCGATTTTCTTCGCCAGCCGCACAGCGCGGTGTTCGACGGGCGAGACGTTGGGGTTCTCTGCGGCGCCCAGCAGCACGCGCGGCGCAAACGTGATCTTGCGGCCGCTCTCGAAGCGGTGTTCCTCGCGCAGTCCGCGAGCGATGCCGAGCAGCGACGTCGAGTCGAGATCGAACACGGGCTTGGCCTGCGGGTGGTCACCGGCCTGCACGCCGTCGCCCGTCAGGCACAGCACGTTGCAGACGCCCATGGCCGCCCCGCCGAGGATGTCGCCCTGGATCGCAATGCGGTTCCTGTCGCGACAGGAGATCTGCATGACCGGTGCGTAACCGACGCGCGTCAGCAGTGCGCAGACCGCGAGGCTCGACATGTGGCAGTTGGCGCCGCTGCCGTCGGTCGCGTTGATCGCGTCAACGTAGCCGTCGAACACCCGGGCACGCTTGTACACCTCCTCGGGATCGGCCGAGTCGGGCGGCGCCAGCTCCGCCGTGACGGCGAACGCGCCGGCACGCAGCACGCGCTCGAAACGGCCTGGCGAGGTGTGGCCCGGCAGGATCGGCAGCGGATAGCCCGGTACCGGCTCGTCTTCGAACTTCATGCAGGAGCCCCGTTCTTCTCGCGCACCACGCGCAACCAGGCCGAGGTGCCTTCGAGGCGACGATCGACCGGTGGTTGCAGCTGCTGGATCGCATTGAGCCCGCCGGGCATGCGTTCGGCGCCGCGCCAGGCTTCGACCCAGACGCAGCGCATCTCGGGCTTGACCTCGCAGTTGCCATTCGCGCGCACGCCACCGCAGGGACCGTTGCGCAACTGCTTGGGGCAATTCATGGGGCACGACATGCCGGTGGAGCTCAGGACGCAGCGGCCGCACATTTTGCAGTCAAACAGCAGGCCCTTCACCTGTCGCTCGACTGCCGCGACGGGGCGCTCGAGCCGCTGATAGCCGATGCGGCTAAACAGCGGGTGCAGCCTGTTCAGCGCCTCCTCGAATCCCTTGTAGAAGCTGGCCAGGCCGCGGGCGTGACGCACCGACCAGAGACGGACCGTGTACATCAGGCCTTGCCAGCTGCAGCTGCGGGCTTGAACGGGTCGGGGAGGTTGACGTCGATGCCCTTCGCGCGGATCAGGCGTTCGAGATCCTCGTCGGTATAACGGGCTTCGATCGCCGTCGCGGCGGCCTGTGCCTCGGCCTGCAGCTCGTCGCCGCAGGTTTGGGGCGCAGCGCGGCGCCAGTCTTCGAGGTAAGCATCGGAACTGCCGCGACCCGCACGCATGGCGGCACGGTCGACGGCCTCCTGGAAACGCTGCGACAGCTGGACCTTCGCCGTTTCACGACCGCGCTTCACCACGACCTGTGCCGGAACGTCACGCCACGAGATCACGATCAACGACGCCATGCAGTCTTCTCCCAGGACACCGGATGTTCGCGGCGTGACGCCACGGACTCGAGGCTGTCGGCGAGGTCGCCGTAACCCGTGAAATGCTCTTCGTACTCGAGGCCGAGACGCCCTGCGGCAGCACGAGCCGCGCGCGCAAGCTCCGGATCCGCCACCTGCACCAGGTAGGTGAGCTTGCGGTAGTTGCGGAAATATTCATTGGCCAGTTCGGGATGCCGGTCGATACCGAGCCCTGCGATGACCAGCCTGTCGAAATGTCGCACCAGGAAATCCGTCAGGTAAAACGTGCCGGGCTCCGCTTCGCACAGCGCTGCAAACGCGGCCGACGTGGCGAAGAACTCGTAGCAGTGAGCGCCCGGCAGGCGTTCCACGTGCTCGGCCTGCAGCACCTCGTCGAGCCGGCCGCCGGTGCCGCAATCGGCGTAGGCGACGAAGATCCGCTCGTATTTCGCGCGTCCTGCCACGATGGCTGCACGGACGGCCGCGGGAATGCGTTCAGGTCGATTGTGGAGTTCGGGTGGCAGGCACTGGATGTCCAGAGCCGACCAACCATTCAGCTTCTTGAGCGCGACGATCTCGCGGGCGAGGGCGCCACACGCGATGACCAGGACGGGAGCCACGCCGTCCATCGCACCGTCAGTGCGCCGCGGCAGCGATGGCCGAGCGTCGCGCCGCGATCAGCGCCTTGGCGGTCTCCACGGCCACGGCCGCGTCGCGGCAGTAGGCATCGGCGCCGACGGCCTTCGCGAACTCCTCGTTCAGCGGGGCGCCGCCGACCAGCACGATGTACTTGTCACGCAGGCCCTTCTGCTTCAGCGTGTCGATCACGACCTTCATGTAGGGCATCGTCGTCGTGAGCAGGGCCGACATGCCGAGGATGTCCGGCTGGTGCTCTTCGAGCGCCGCCAGGTACTTCTCGACCGGGTTGTTGATGCCGATGTTGATCACTTCGAAGCCAGCGCCTTCGAGCATCATCGACACCAGGTTCTTGCCGATGTCGTGGATGTCGCCCTTGACGGTGCCGATCACGACCTTGCCGATCGGCTCTGCGCCCGTCTCGGCGAGCAGCGGCCGCAGGATCTCCATGCCGCCCTTCATGGCGTTGGCCGCGAGCAGCACTTCGGGCACGAACAGGATGCCGTCGCGGAAGTCGATGCCGACGATCCGCATGCCTTCGACGAGCGCGTCGTTCAGGACCTTGTCCGGTCCCCAACCGCGACCGAGGAAGAGGTTGGTCGCTTCGATGACCTCATCCCGGAGACCGTTGTAGAGATCGTCATGGACCTGCTCGACGAGTTCCTCGTTGCTCAGGCTGTTGAGATCGAAAGCTTCGGCCTGGTCATCGGACATTACTGTCTCCCCGGGTACTGAGCCGATTTTATGCATCCCGGGTCATTCCCGGTGACGCTGCGGCGACATAGGCTTGTCACGATGCGACATTTGCCGCGCGGTGTAAAGAGCGTGATCCGCCCACTGCGACCGGTGCACGGCAGCGCTCGGTTGAATCTATTTTTTCGCTAGGGCAATGCCTGCCACCGCCGGCCGCTAACCCCCTCACGATGACCCTGTCGATGCCGCTGATCGTGCTTGCGTGGCATCGTCGCATTCTGACAATCTGCGATCCCCCGGATACACCGGATCCGATCAGGCCGCGGAGTACTGCATGAGTTTCGACACCGACCACCCCTTCGTGCTGACCGCCACCTGCGAGAGCCGCATGGGAACGACCGCGCGGGTGACCACGTTCCTGGCCTCGCGGCGCTTCTACATCGTCGAAATGCAGCAGTTCGACGACACGATCTCGCAACGGTTCTTCGTGCGCGTCACGTTCTGCGCCGTGCAGGGCGAGAAGGTGGACCTTGCCGACCTGCGCCAGCAGTTCCGGGAAGTCGCCAATGCCGAGCAGATGGAGTGGCAGATCCATGACTCGCGCGAACGCACGCGGGTCCTGATCATGGTCTCGAACTACGACCACTGCCTGGAAGACCTGCTCTATCGTCATCGCATCGGCGAGCTGGCGATGGACATCACGGCCATCGTGTCGAATCACGTCACGTTGCAGCCGGTCGCTGCCCACAATCGCATCCCGTTCTTCCATCTGCCAGTCACCGCCCAGACGAAGGCAGAGCAGGAACGCAAGCTGATCGAGCTCATCGATTCCACCAGTACGGACCTGGTCGTGCTGGCGCGTTACATGCAGATTCTTTCGGACGACCTCTGCGGCAAGTTGCGCGGCCGTGCGATCAACATTCACCACTCGTTCCTGCCGGGATTCAAGGGCGCCAAGCCCTATCATCAGGCGTACGACCGCGGCGTGAAGGTGATCGGCGCAACGGCGCACTTCGTGACCGCGGACCTCGACGAAGGCCCGATCATCGAGCAGATCGTCGAGCACGTGGACCATGCCTTCACACCCGACATGCTGGTGGCAGCGGGACGGGACTCCGAACGCCGGGCATTGTCCCGCGCTGTTCGGCTAGCCACGGAACACCGCGTGTTCCTGAATGGCAACCGCACGGTGATTTTCCGGTAAATCAGGGGCCCCTGGGGACGACTTCGAAGCCCGGTTCTTTCGGGTTGTCGTCGACCATCGTGGCCGGGAAGCCCGTTCCCAGCACCTTGAGGCCGCAAGGCTCCTCGTAGCGTCGGATGATGTTCGGCGAATTCTCGCGTGAACCGTACTTCTCGGCCGCATCCTTGAAGATCTTCACGATCAGCGGCGACAGCTCGAGCGGCACCTTGTGGTCGATCGCTAGTTGGTCGAACAGGCCGACGTCCTTGACGACGAGGTCCATCGTAAAGCCGATGTCGCGGCTGCCGTTCAGGATCACCTGTGACTCGGTCTCGTGCACGAACGAGTTGCCCGACGAGATGCGGATCGCCTCGTAGGTGGTGTTCATGTCCAGCCCCAGGGCCTTGCAGGTCGTGAGGGCCTCGGCAAGCGCCACCAGGTGCACGGTGCAGAGGTAATTGGTCATCACCTTCAGCATCGAAGCCGAGCCGATCGCGCCGGTGTGCAGGATCTGGTGACCCAGGATCGACAACACCGGCAGCGCTCGCTCGAACGCTGCGCGTGAGCCGCCTGCGAAGATCGAGATGTTGCCCGTGGCGGCGCGGTGACAACCGCCCGAAACCGGGCAATCCATGGCCGTTGCGCCTGTGGCTTCGACCTTCGGCGCGAGCCGTTTAATCTCGGCGGAGTCGGTCGTGCTCATCTCCAGCCACAGCTTGCCGGGACTCAGGCCGTCGAGAATGCCGTCCGGGCCTTCCACGACCTGCGCAGAGATCGCAGGCGAGGGCAGGCAGGTGATGATGATGTCGCACGCCGCCGCCATGGCGCGCGGCGATTCGGCGCGCGTGGCGCCCCTGGCGACGAATTCGGCGACCGCATCCTCGTTGAGGTCGCGCACCATGAGATCCACGCCGTGGCGCAGCAGGTTACCCGCCAGCGACGCTCCCACGTTGCCGAGTCCGATGAAACCGATCCTGGTCTGCATGCTCACTTGCTGGTTTCCTGCCCGCCGGACTGCAGATGCCGCCTTTCGCTGTGCGCACGGTCTGCCGATGTTTGTGCGGGGGAGGCTACTGGTACGGGCTCCGGCCGAACAAGCAAAAAAAATCGGTGGATCCGAAAGGATTTCTGGTCATGCGGGACGGCATCGAATCCGCTGTCGATGTGACTGGTAACCGCGGCTGAATTTCAGTACAAGAGAGCTGCATCGCGCGGGCCCTCCGGGTCCAGCCCAGCCGGCAACAGACCGGCGGGATCCGCGGCACGCTCGGGGGAGAGTTGCAGATGATGGCTACAGTACGGCCGGAAGCGGCGGATGGCGGAGTGGGCACGACGATGCAGCGCTGGTACGTGCTGCTGATGATGGTACTCGTCTATACGCTCAGCATTGCCGACCGCTATGTCATCTCCACGGTGCTCGAACCGATCCGCCTCGAACTGCAACTGACGGATTCCGGCATCGCCTTCCTGACTGGCGTGTCGCTGGCCTTGTTTTACGTGGTGCTGGGCTTCCCCATCTCCTGGCTCATCGACCGCGGCAACCGGCGAAATATCATCGCGGTCTGCCTCGTCGCGTGGTCGGTCATGACAGCGTTCAGCGGGCTCTCGAAGAACTACCTCCAGCTGCTGCTCTCGCGCATCGGCGTGGGCATCGGCGAAGCGGGCGGCACGCCTGGCGCGAATTCGATAATTTCCGACTATTTCCCGGCGTCGAAGCGCCCGATGGCGCTCACGATCTTTTCACTCGGCGCACCGATCGGCGCGTGGATCGGCGCGGACATCGCCGGCATCGTCAACGACCACTACAACTGGCGCACGGTGTTCCTGGTGCTCGGCATACCGGGCGTCATCGTGGGGCTCGTGATCTTCCTGACGGTGCGGGAGCCGCGCAGGGGTCAGCTCGACAAGAAGGGTGGCGACCACGCAGGCGCCTCGTTCCCCGAAAGCATGCGTTTCCTGTGGACCCAGCGATCGGCCGTGCACGTGATGGCAGCCAGCGCGCTCACCGCATTGTGGGGCTGGGGGCTGATGTGGTGGACGCCGACCTACCTGATCCGCAACTTCGGGCTGACTCCGGGCGAGGCAGGTTCGATCCTCGGGCCGGTCCACTTATTCGGCGGCGGTCTGGCGACGCTCGCCACGAGCTGGTGGCTGGCGCAGCCGAAGATGAAGGATCCGCGCAAGATCGTGCGCATGATGGGTTGGGGAGTCGGTTTCGCGACCATCGTGTCGGGCGTCATCTACAGCACGCACTCGCTCGAATTGGCGCAGTGGCTGTTCTGGCTCTTCATCCCGGCGATCTATTTCTACATCGGGCCGTGCTTCGGCTTGCTCAACAACCTGTGCGAGCCGCGCATGCGGGCACAGTTCTGCGCCGCCACGCTCTTCGTTGCGAACGTCGGCAACCTGATCGTCGCGCCGCAGCTGGTTGGCTTCCTGAGCGATGCGTTCGCTCCGGACAATGTCGCGAACGGTCAGTCGCTGCGGCTCGCCATGCTGTGCCTGGTGCCCGCGGGCGCCTGGGCCACCTGGCACTACTTCCGCTCGGCCAAGCGCATCATCCAGGACGAAGAACGAGCGACCGGCATTCGACCGGCGTAGGGTGTTGCAGGGAAATAGGGGACGCTCACCTATTTCCCGGAAATAGGTGAGCGTCCCCTATTTCCCCAGCGCCGCACGCAGCTCGCCCAGCCACGGCTCGAAATTGCGCCACTGGTCCACGCCTTCGCGATTGATCGGACGACGCACCTGTTCGGAGCTTGCGGTGTGCACCCGCCGCTCGTTCTTGTGGAACTCGACGCAGGCAGTCTCAAATTCGAGGCCGCAGTAGTCCAGGATCCGCCGCACACTGCCTTCGAGGTCATCGATGACGTCCTCGTGCTGCACGCGCAAGACGCGACCAGGCAAGGCGGAGTCCCAATGATCCATCAGGCGCAAATACAGTGCGTAATAGCGCCCGATGTCGTCCAGGCTGTAAGTGAACGGTTGGCCGCTGGCGAACAGCTGCTTGAAGTTGCTGAAGCAGCACGCCATCGGCTCCCGACGGGCGTCGATGATCTTCGCGTTCGGCAGCATCAGGTGGATCAGGCTGACGTGGCGGAAATTGTTCGGCATCTTGTCGATGAAAAATGGCCGGTTGCCGACCCGGTAGTGGCGCGTGTCGCGAATGTAGGCCTCGCCGAAGGCGCGGTAATCGGCCGCCGATGGCAGCGTAAGGACACCCGGGTAACGCGCGCCACTCGCATGCAGGTCGAGCGTGCTGACCAGCCGCGGAATGTCGGCCAGCTCCATGGTGCCTTCGACCTGCGAGTGCGAGGCGAGGATCTGCTCCAGCAGCGTCGAGCCGGCGCGGGGCAGGCCGACGATGAAGATGGGTGACGGGTCGTGGCAGCCATTGCCCTGCCGCTGCTCGAAGAACTCGCGCGTACAGAGTTCGATCTGCTTGTCGATCGTGCGCTCGAGCACCTCCGGTCGGTAGCTGCACTCGTCCTTCTTGAGCGCGTTACCCATGGAGTAGAACCGGAACGACTCGGCGTATTCGCCACGATCTTCGAGCGCCTTGCCGAGCGCGAAATAGAGGTGGTAGCGGTCGACGAACGGGGTACGCCGGGCGTCGACCTGTTCCCGCATCGTGGCGAGTTGTTCGTCGGCAAAGCGATAGGTCTTCAGGTTGGCGAGGCTCCAGTACGCGTCGCCAAAATTCACGCGCTGCCGGGCCGCTTCGCGGTAGGCGCGTTCCGCATCCTCGCGGCGGCCCTTTGTCTTAAGCGCATGGCCGAGCGACAAGTGCAGCTCCGGGTTGCCAGGTTGCTGCCGCACCAGTTCGCCGTACAGTGCGATGGCGGCCTCCGTCGAACCTTCGCCCACGAGGATGCTCGCCAGGGTCATCCGATGGGTCGGGTTGTCAGGCTCCGCGGCGATCAGGATCTCGATCTGCTCACGGGCCTGCTTGTGGCGGTGCAGGGCGATCAGGGCGAGCACATAGTCGTGCCGGGCCGCGCGATAGCCCGGCGAGGCCTCGAGCACGGCCTCGAGCAGCGTGGCCGCATCCTTCGAGAACTCGTTCTGGTGCGCGACCAGCGCCAGCACCCGCAACGCTTCGATGTCGTCCGGCTTGCGCCGCAGGTACGTCCGGATGAGGTCCTCGGCCTCGCGCAGGTTGCCGTCTGCGAGCATGCTGCGAGCCGTCACCACCTCGGTAGCCAGCGTGGCAAGCTTGGCGACGTGCTGCGACGCATTGGCGGATTCCTGCGTGCGCCCGACCATCTGGTAGAGCGATGCCAGCAGGCGCCAGCTCGCCGGCAACGCAGGGTTCAACTCGACGGCGCGTGAAAAAGCCCGGATCGCTTCCGGCGCCTCCTTCAAAAATACGTGGCAATGCCCGCGCTCCTGGAACAGCCGTGGGTAGGCCGGGTGCGTGTCCTCGAGAGTTTCCAGCGTCGCCAGCGCGTCCTGGACGCGATGCAGGTGGCGCAGCGCCACGGCGCGCATGTAAAGCAGGTCACGGTGCCCTGGAAACTGTTCGAGCAGGCGATCGGAGGAGGCCAGGGCGTCGTCGAAACGACGTTGCTCGATCAGTTGCTGCAGCTCGCGCAGGTCCGCATCGAGGCTGGGCGGTATGGCGACGGAAGACATCCTGCAATGATGGAGGAATATGCCCAAATGTGAAAACGGGCCGGTGGGTTGCCCCACCGGCCCGCGTCGAGGCCAAGGCTGATCAGTTGCCGCCGAAGCTGTAACCGAAGCGCAGACCCATGGTCCGCGGCCGCATCGGCACTTCGACCAGGATGAACTGCGAGGCCGTCGTGTACATGCTCTCGTTCTCATCCGTCAGGTTGACGACGTAGAACTCGGCGCTCCAGGCATCCTTGGCCACGCCGAACGACGCGTCCATCGTGGTAAACGAAGGCTGCACGAAGCGATTATTCACGGTCGCCGACGAGAACGACTCGTCCTGGTACAGCACCGCGCCGCCAACGTACGGGTTGTACTCGCCCCAGGCCCACTCGTAGCGCGCACGGATGTTGAACTGCAACTCGGGCGAGTTGGCCATCTCCGTGCCGGGCGTGCCGAACAGGTTCTGCACGCTACGCACGTCTGAGCAGACGCCGGCCGTGACCGCGACGCACGACTCTGTCACCGGCTGGCCGAAGGTCGGGCTGTCCGGGTTGTTGCTGATCACCTGCGGCGAGTTCGTGAGTTCGCCCTTGTTGTACGAGCCGGCTCCCGAGATCATCAGGCCATCCATCGGCGCGACGACGAAATTGAACTCGACGCCGTTGACTTCGTACTCCGGGCCGTTCAGGAAGGACTGCAGGTTCGGAAAGCCGAGCTCCGGCGCGAACAAGCCGGTCTGCGCGTCCTCCCACTTCACCTGGTAGATCGAGCCGTTGAACTGCGCCCGCCCGCCCCAGAACTGCGTCTTCCAGCCGGCCTCGATGTTGGTCAGGTCGTCCGATTCGTAGGACGTCGGGAAGCACCACTGGTTTTCCAGGCTGACCGGGTCCCTGGCGCCGCAAGCCGAGCCGCGGTTGAAGCCGCCAGGCCGGTACCCCTCGGACCAGGTGGCGTACACCAGCACGTCCGGGTTGATGCGCCAGGTCAGGTTGGCGCGGCTCTTGAAACCGTCGGCCTGGTTCTCGTTGTCGTCCTGTTCGCTGACGTTGGTGCCGTATGGCGCGAGGTCGCCATAGCCATATAGGTCGCCGGTGCAGGGTCCGGTTTCGCCCGTGCCGTAGACCTTGCAGTAGAAGCTCCCCATGTTGGCGCCCACCATCGAATTCTCGATGTCGTAATAGCGCGTGCCGAGGGTCAGGGTCAGGTTCTCGAGGATGTCGAAGTCGACCGACGCGAACGCCGCGAACTGCGAGTAATCCCGCGTGAAATCGTTGAAGAAGCCGATGTCCGAAGCGCGGCGATTCGGATTGTTCATGTCTCCTGCCGCCGACTGGAACTTCGGCGCGGCACGTGGATCGAGGTACAGGAAGCAGCTGCCCGTGGAGACGCCGCTGTCCGGACACTCCGGCACCGACTTGTAGTGCCAGTCCGTCTGGGCCTCGACCGAGCGATCTTCGTAGAACAGGCCGCCGACGAAGCGCATGCGCCAGTCGGCCGGACTGCTCAGGCGGATCTCGTGGCTCATGTTGGTGCTGTCGTTCTTGTCGTCCCAGAAGCTCGCGGGCGAGTAGCACTTGTCCACGCTGGCGCCCGAGAAGCCGGTGCACTGGTAATACGTGCCCCATACGCCGCGCGCGTAGTTCGTGTAGTCCGAGAGCGACTGCGCTTCGCGCGTCAGGTACGCGCCGGCGTAGACGAGGTCGAGCGTGCCGACCTTGCCGGTGACCGTCAGCGCGGTATTGACGAACTCATCCTCGGTGGAGCCCGGGGTGAAGACCGTCACCTGGAGCGGCTTCAGCCGCTGAGTCGACGTGGTGCAGTTGGGGTTCACTCCGCAACCGGATTCGGCACCGTTTGGATGCTGGTAGAAGACACCCTCGCCTTCGATCTTCTGGTAGGCGACGGCCAGCAGGGCATCCCAGTCATCGTTGACCTGCCACTTGAGGCTGGCGCGGACGCCGCTGTATTCGGCTTCGTTGATGTTGTCGCCGGCAATGTCGGCGTTGTCGATCACGAGGGAGTCGGCCGGAACGACACCGCCCGTGCGGCGTGCAAAGCCCAGGTCGGTGCCTTGCCGCGTGAAGGTGCTGTAGACGTTGTCGATGTAACCGCCACGGTGGTCCATGTAACCCACGATACGCATGGCCAGCTTGTCATCGATGAGCGGGATGTTGACCACGCCTTCGACGTTGTAGCTGTCGTCGCCGTCCGCCGTATTCGCGTAACCGACCTTGACGTTGCCGGACAACTCATTGAGTCGCGGCTTGTTGGTGATGTAACGCAGCACGCCCGCCTGGGCGCCGGCGCCGAACAACGTGCCTTGCGGCCCGGTCAGCACTTCGATGCGCTCGAAGTCGGCTGCGTAGACGTCGAGGTTGCGACCCGGAACCTGCGTGGATTGCTCGTCGAGGTACACCGCGACGTTCGGCCAGGGGCCGTTGGTGCCCGATCCCTGGGTGCCGAGCGATCCAATGCTGAGGCCGCGTATGTAGATGTTGCTCTGGCCCGGTCCGAGGGTGGCCGTCGTGACACTGGGCAGGAACTTCACGAACTCCTCGACTGTCGAGATGTTCAACTGCGAGAGCGTCTCGCCGGTGAGGGCCTGGATCGACAGCGGGACGTCCTGCAGGCTTTCTGAGCGGCGCTGCGCGGTGACGACCACTTCCTCGAGTCCACCACCGGACGCTGCCTGCGCCCAGACAACTTGAGTCGGGCTGGCGGAAAGCACGGCGGCTACCGCGGATGCGAGTCTGTAATTCATGCGATTTCGGACCCCCAAGGCTTCGTGTTGTCTACGCAACGGCCCCTGTTGGCAGGGGCTCGCTACCCTATGTGAAACCCACGTAGTCCCATCAGGGAAAACGCCGGTTGCGCCTGACCTTATCAGCAGAAATGCGCCTGCGTCCACATAATGATCATCTGAAAAAAGCATTAACCAGACAGCAAAAAAAGCATTGCCGTATCTGTGGCGAATGCGCCACGCTTGCTGGGCAGCAAGCTTTGCTCGCGCAGGCCGTCGCCCAATCTTGATCCGGGCCGGCGAGGCCGTTCTGGGGGGGAGGCGATCATGATCGAAAAAGTCCGCATCGACCGTCGTTGGCTGCCCCTCAATGCCCTGCGGGCGTTCGAAGGCGTCGCGCGCTACGGCAGTTTCACCGGCGCAGCCAGTGCGTTGAACATCGCGCAGAGCGCGCTCTCCCGGCACGTAATATCCCTCGAGAACCTGATCGGCGTAAAGCTGTTCGAGCGTCGGCCCCATTCGCTGGTGCTGACGGCTGCCGGCGAACACCTGCTGCCAGTCGTTTCGCGCTCGTTCGACCGGCTCGAACACGCCATCGACGAGATCCGTGACGCGCGCACACCCAGGCTGCGCACGCTGCGTGTGCAGATGCCGCCGAGCTTTGCCGCGCACATGATGGTGCCGCTGCTGCAGGACTTCCGTACGGATCACCCGGAAGTCGAGATCGACCTGGTCAGTCCGTATGGAATCGGTCCGCCGGCCGCAGATGTCGACATCGCCGTGCTGTACACGCGACCCACCGTCACGGAGCGAGTGAGCGACTTGCTCTGGCCGGTGTGCCTCGGCGTCGTTTGTCACCCGGACGTCGCCGGGCGGCACGCCGAGAAAGACCTGGAGTCGTTCGTCCGCGACAACGAACTCGTGCACATGCGTGTCGAGGGACTGCCGCGCCGGCATTTCTGGTCGCAGTTCGCGCGGCAGGCGGGCCTGCATGGCCTGGACGTCGAGCGGGGACTCGTGTTCGACACGGAGATCCTCACGGTGCAGTACGTGCTGAGCGGTTCCGGAATTGCGCTGGTCGATCTCGACCTGTTCCGTGACCACCTGGTCGCGGGTCGGCTGGTGCAACCCTACGACACGACACTCAGCGATGGCTTCGGCTACTACCT
>JAABQQ010000257.1 GCA_011391405.1 Gammaproteobacteria bacterium | reverse complement strand
GCCACTCGAAATCGCCGGGCTTTTCTCGCTCTCGGCTGACGTCAAACAGGGCGTTCCGGTCGCGCGCGTCGAGGCGGCGATGATGGAGGAACTGCAACGCTTCATCGACCAGGGGCCGACGAAGGCCGAACTCGAGCGAGCAAAGATCGCGATTCGCGCGGGTTTCGTCCGTGGCCTGGAACGCATCGGCGGCTTCGGCGGCAAGGCGGACGTGCTCGCCTCGTGCGAGGTGTATGCGGGCGATCCCGGGTGTTACCGCCAGTCGCTGGAATGGATCGAAGCCGCGAAGCCGGCCGACCTGCAGCGCGTCGCGCGGCAGTGGCTCTCGCAGGGCGACTACACGCTCGAAGTGTTGCCCCAGCCGCCTTACACCGCGGCGGCGACCGACGTCGTCGACCGCAAACCTGGTCCGCCGGTGATCTCCGAGTTTCCCGACACCGTCTTCCCGGAGCTGCAGCGTGCGGTGCTCAGCAACGGCATTCCAGTGATCATTGCGACGCGACCGGGCGTGCCCGTCGCCCGTGTCTCCTTGATGTTTGACGGCGGTTTCGCCGGCGATCAGGGCCGCAAGCCGGGCACCGCGAGCTTCGCGATGTCACTGCTCGACGAAGGAGCCGGCAAGCTTGACTCGCTCGCGATCGCCGACCGTGCGGAACGGCTCGGCGCGCAGATTGCCAGCGCAGCGGGCCTCGACACGGCATTCGCAGCCGTATCGATGATGACCGATCAGGCGGATCCATCGCTCGCACTGCTGGCCGACGTGGTACGACGCCCGACGTTTCCGACCAACGAGATCGAGCGCGTGCGCAAGGAGTGGATCGCCGGGATTGCGCGCGAAAAGTTGAGTCCAGAGGCGCTTGCCATGCGCGTGCTGCCGCCGCTGCTCTACGGCGCCGGTCATCCCTATGCGATTCCGTTCTCGGGGTCGGGCACGGAGGCATCGGTCTCCGCACTGACCCGCGACGATCTCATTGCCTTCCAGCGGGATTTCCTGCGACCCGACAACGCGACGATCATCGTGACGGGAGCGGTGACCCCCGCAACGATCCTGCCGCTGCTCGAAAGGCACTTCGGCGACTGGCAACCACCAGCGGGCACAAGCGCCCCGCGTGCCGCAATTGCTGCCGCGACAGGTTCGAGCGGGACGCGGGTCTACCTGCTCGACCGTCCAGGCGCCCCGCAGACCTCGATCCTCGCAGGGCAGTTGATGCCGTCGAGCCTCGCGCCGGACCGCATCGAAATCAATACGGCCAATGACGTGCTCGGTGGCACCTTCACGTCGCGCATCAACATGAACCTGCGTGAAGACAAGCACTGGTCATACGGCGCGCGTTCGAGCCTGGCGGAAACGCGCGGCCAGCGACCCTGGCTGCTTTCAGCACCGGTCCAGACCGACAAGACCGTGGAATCGATCCAGGAGATCCGGCGCGAACTGGCCGATTTCCTTGCAGCAAGACCCATCACCGCGGACGAAGTCGCCAAGATCCGCAGCCGTGACGTGCGCGCGCTGTCCGGACAATTCGAGACCAACGCGGCCGTCAGCGGTGCCATCGGCGACATCGTGCGATTCGGCCGGCCCGACGATTACGTGCGCACCTTGCGGGCACGGCTCCAGGCGCAAACAGATGCCGGTGTCCGGCAAGCGGCGGCACAGGCGTTCCAACCCGACTCGCTTACGTGGGTCATCGTCGGCGACCTGTCGAAAATCGAGGCGCCCATTCGCGAGCTCGGTCTCGGCATCGTGCAGGTGCTCGACGCGGACGGTAACGTGCTGCGCTGACGGCAGGGCTATGATCCACGACTGAACGTTTGTCGACGGAGAGTCGGAGCATGGCCTGGCAACGTGCATTCCTGGCCCGCATCGCGCTCGCGGTGCGGTCGCTCGGATTGATCGGCCTGCTGGCGGCGCCCGGCGTCTGTGTCGCCGTGCCTGCGCTCGACGAAGCCGCGGCGGGAAGGTTTGCGAGCCTTGCGCTGCATTGCGCGCACATGGAGTACCCGAACAAGATTTCGCACACGCTGGGCAGCGATGCAGATGTACGCCCGCCGCGCGAACTGGCACCGGCGTTTTTCGGCTGCTACGACTGGCACTCATCCGTGCACGGACACTGGCTGCTCGCGCGCCTCGCGCGGCAATTTTCACAAGCGCCGTTCGCGGCGGATGCGCGTGCAGCACTTGCCCAGAGCCTGACGCCCGCTCGCATCGCTGGCGAGGTCACCTACTTCCAGACACCCGGGCGCGCGTCGTACGAGCGGCCCTACGGACTGGCCTGGCTGCTGCTGCTGGCGGCGGAATTGCGCGCGTGGGATGACCCGCAGGCCAGGCAGTGGTCGCAAGCTCTCGCACCGCTTGAAGTCGAGGCCGCCCAGCGCCTGCGCGGCTGGCTGCCCAAGCTGCGCTATCCGATCCGCGTCGGCGAACACAGCCAGACCGCTTTCGCCTTCGGACTCGTGCATGACTGGGCACGCGTCACCCGCGATGCCGAGATGCAGTCGCTGATCGAAGCGAAGGCGCGCGCGTTTTATGCCAGCGACACCAACTGCCCGCTGGCCTACGAGCCCTCGGGCGAAGACTTCCTGTCGCCCTGCCTCGCCGAGGCCGACCTCATGCGGCGCATCCTGCCGGCGCGCGAATTTGGCGAGTGGCTGCGCCATTTCCTGCCGGTCATTCCGGCAAGTGCGAAGAAGCCATGGCTCGCGCCTGCGGAAGTGACCGATCGCAGCGACCCGAAACTCGCGCACCTCGACGGCTTGAACCTCAGTCGCAGCTGGATGCTGCTCGGGATCGCATCGGGGCTGCCGCAAGGCGATCGGCGCATCGGCGCGTTGAACGCGGCCGCCGAGGCTCACGCTGCGGCGGCGCTTCCCGCCGTGACCGGCGAACACTACGAAGGCGGGCACTGGCTCGGCACATTCGCCGTCTACCTGACCACGCGCGCCGGACTGCGCGCGCCCTGAACTCCTTGCGACGACGGTGACTGATGGAACGGACCGAACGCTTCTACAAGATCCAGAACCTGCTGCGGAGCCGCCACTTCGTCAGCGCGCAGGACTTCATGTCGGAACTCGGTATCTCGCGTGCGACCTTCAAGCGTGACCTCGAGTACCTGCGCGACCGCATGCGCGCGCCGATCGTGTACGACCGCGACCAGCAGGCCTATGGCTTCGATCCCGCCATTGCGGACAGCACGCTCTGGCAATTACCGGGTCTCTGGTTCTCGGCGGACGAACTGCAGGCGCTGCTGACGATGGACCGCCTGCTAGGCGACCTGCAGCCCGGCGTCCTGAGCGAGCTGATCGCGCCGTTGCGCAAGCGGCTGCGAGGCCTGCTCGAATCGGGCGAGCATTCGGCGGAGGACATCGCGCGACGCATCAAGATCCTGTCGATGGGATCACGGCGCGTGGCGCCCGCTCACTTCCGGACGATCGCCACGGCAGTGCTCACACGCAAGCGTCTCAGGCTGCGTCACCAGCGTCGCCAGGACGGTGAAGTCGTCGACCGTGAGGTCTCGCCGCAACGGCTGGTGCATTACCGCGACAACTGGTACCTGGATGCGTGGTGCCACAAGCGGCAGGCGTTGCGGACGTTCGGGCTCGACGCCATCGAAACGGCGGTGGTGATACCGGACAAGGAAGTGAAAGAAATTGGCGACGACACGCTAGAACGTCATTACGCAAGCGGCTACGGCATCTTCGCCGGAGCGGCAACGCAGGACGCCGTGCTGCAGTTCGGCGCCGGCAGCGCGCGCTGGGTGTCACGCGAAACCTGGCACCCGGAGCAGATCGGCACGCCGCAGCTCGACGGCAGTTACCTGCTGCAGTTTCCGTATTCGCAGGAGCCCGAACTGGTGATGGACATCCTGAAGTACGGTGCGGACGTGCAGGTGCTCGCGCCGGAATCACTGCGCAAGGCGGTCGCGGAAAAACTCCGTGCCGCCGCAAAGCTCTACGACTGAGTCGCTATCAGTCACGCAGCGAATCAGTGACTTCCGTTCCGACTAACCCCTATCCCCTATCCCCTCACCCCTTTTGCCTACTGCAGCGTGAATCGCTGCGGCTGCACGCCTGCGACCGGCGGCAGGTTCACGCCCGGCGCGACGTACAGGTCGACTGCACGCTCGAAGTGCAGTGGACCCTCGACCGTCACGCCCTGCTCGATCGTGATGCGCGGATTGCGGGAATCCTTGCTCTTCCACCACGACGACTTTTGCTCTTCCACGTGGATGCCGCCGGTAACGTGCGAACCCGTCGCGAGCCGGATGTCGCCGTTAACGGTCTCAATGCCACCGTCCACCCGCGCACCCTCGACCAGCATCGAACCGTTGACGTTCTCGAGGCCGCCGGCAACCTTCGCGCCCTGGCGCAGGGTCAGGCTGCCGTTCACGGCCTCGACGCCTTTTTGAACCTCGGCCTCGACCCCCACCGTGATCGAGCCGTTGACAGTCTCGGCGGAACCGACCACGGCCTTGTCCTCGATCTTCAGTGAACCATTGACCGTCTCGACGTCCCCGGCGCGGGCGCCGGCGCCAATGGTCACTGAGCCGTTTACGGTACTGACGTCACCGACCTGCTGGCCCGGCTCGACCTTCACGCTGCCGTTGACCTTGCTGATGTCGTCGGCCGCCCTGGCGGCATCACCGAGCACGACGGCCGAGAAGGCAAACAGGACAGTCAGAGCGCAGCGAGTGACGAAATTCATGGCGAGGCCTCCGGCCGGGACGATTCCAGTTGTCAGTTCGATGCAGCGGAGCCGCCAAAGGTTGCAACGGGCCCGGGCCGTCGCTGCAACCGGGCGTTCGATGCGCTAGGCTCCCGCGTCATCCCGCCGACCGATCGGAGCATCGACCATGAAGACCCGCGCCGCTGTCTGCCACCAGGCCGGCAAGCCCCTCGTCATTGAAACGGTGGACCTCGACGGACCCAGGGCCGGCGAAGTCCTGATCGAGATCAAGGCCACGGGCGTCTGCCACACGGACGAATTCACCCGCTCCGGCGGTGACCCGGAAGGCCTGTTCCCGGTCATCTTCGGGCACGAAGGCGCGGGCATCGTCGTGGACGTGGGCCCCGGCGTGCGGTCACTGAAGAAAGGCGACCATGTCATCCCGCTGTACACACCCGAATGCCGCGAGTGCAAAAGCTGCACCTCGCACAAGACCAACCTGTGCACGGCGATCCGCTCGACCCAGGGCCAGGGCGTGATGCCGGACGGCACCAGCCGCTTTTCACTTGGCGGCGAGAAAATCCATCACTACATGGGTTGCTCGACGTTCTCCAATTTCACCGTGCTGCCTGAGATCGCCGTCGCCAAGGTCCGTGAAGACGCGCCCTTCGACAAGATCTGCTACATCGGCTGCGGCGTGACCACCGGCATCGGCGCAGTGATCAACACAGCCAAGGTGGAGCCGGGTGCCAACGTCGTGGTCTTCGGGCTCGGCGGTATCGGCCTCAACGTGATCCAGGGTGCACGGCTTGCCGGTGCCAACAAGATCGTGGGTGTCGACATCAACCCGGCCCGCAAGCGCCTCGCCGAAAAGTTCGGCATGACGCACTTCGTCAATCCGAAGGAAGTCGAGGGCGACCTCGTCCCCTACCTGGTCGCGCTTACGGATGGCGGCGCCGACTACAGCTTCGAGTGTGTCGGCAACGTCGACCTGATGCGGCAGGCGCTCGAATGCTGCCATCGCGGCTGGGGTGTGTCCGTCATCATCGGCGTCGCGGGCTCGGGCCAGGAGATCAAGACACGGCCTTTCCAGCTCGTCACGGGCCGCACGTGGAAAGGCACGGCGTTCGGTGGTGCCCGCGGCCGCACCGACGTGCCGAAGATCGTCGATTGGTACATGGACGGCAAGATCGCGATCGATCCGCTGATCACGCACACACTGCCGCTCGACCGCATCAACGACGCGTTCGACCTGATGCACTGCGGCGAGTCGATCCGCTCGGTCGTGACCTTCTGACGGGATAGGGGTCAGTCGATCCCCTAACCACTTGCTGCTACGGAGAGCTGCTGCTTGAAGTTACTTTCGGAGCACGCCTGTTGGGGCGGCACTCAGCGGTTTTTCTCGCACGAGTCGAACGAGTGCGCGGGGCCAATGCGGTTTGCGGTGTACGAACCGCCACAGGCACAAGCCGGTCCCGTGGCCGTGCTCTATTACCTCGCGGGCCTAACCTGCACGGAAGAGACGTTTCCGATCAAAGCGGGCGCGCAGCGTCTCGCAGCCGAGCACGGGCTGATGCTCGTCGCGCCGGACACGAGTCCACGCGAACCACGGCTGCCCGGCGACGATGCCAGCTGGGATTTCGGTCTGGCAGCCGGTTTCTATGTCGACGCGACCGAGGCGCCGTGGTCGGCGCATTACCGGATGTACAGCTACGTGACGCGCGAACTGCCGGCGTTGATCAAGAGCGAATTCGCGACGGCCGATACGAACCGGCAATCGATCATGGGTCACTCGATGGGTGGCCACGGTGCGCTGGTTTGCGCACTGCGCAATCCCGGGCAGTACAGGTCGGTCTCGGCGTTCGCGCCTATCGTTGCGCCGACGCAGGTGCCTTGGGGACACAAGGCGTTCGGCAATTACCTCGGCGCGAATCGCGGCGACTGGCTGGCCTATGACGCGACGCACCTGGTGCAACAGGCGCCGCGCATGGACACTATCCTGATTGACCAGGGCCTCGGCGATAAATTCCTGGCGGAGCAACTGCGGCCCGAGCTGTTCGAGGACGCCTGCCAACGGTCCGGGCAGAAGCTGCAGCTGCGGCGTCACGCGCAGTACGACCACGGCTACTACTTCATCCAGACGATCATGCCCGACCACATCGCCTTCCACGCGGCGTCGCTGCGTCACGCCTGAGTCGGGGCCTGGGCCACGACGGTGCCTTCGCGCGCCGTCAGCTCGCGAAACAGCGCCGACAACCGTTGCGTCAGCGGGCCGGGCTCACCGTCGCCGATGTGCCGGCCATCCACCTGCGTGACCGCCGCGAGTTCACCCATCGTGCCGGTGCAGAACATCTCGTCGGCGCAGTACGCCTGGGCAAGCGTCAGGTCCACTTCTTCGTGCGCAATCGCGTGAGTGCGGCAGAGATCCAGCACCGTAGAACGCGTGATCCCTTCCGGACAGGCGACCAACCGCGGCGTACGCAGCGAGCCCCGCTCGACGATGAACACGTGTGTCGCATTCGTCTCGGCAATGAATCCTCGCTGATCAAGCATCAGCGCATCGTCGGCACCCGCCACGTTCGCCTCGATCTTGGCGAGGATCGACTGGATCAGGTTGTTGTGGTGGATCTTCGGGTCGAGGCAGTCCGGCGGGAAGCGCCGCACGCTGCTGGTCACCAGGCTCAAGCCACCCTTCGAATACACGGGCGCCTTGTGCTCCGCCAGCACGATAAGGGTCGGTCCCTGTGTATTGAGCCGAGGATCCATCCCTGAAGTGACCTTCACGCCACGCGTGAGCGTGAGGCGGATGTGCACACCGTCGAACATCCGGTTGGCCGCGAGCGTGCGGCGAATCTCGTGGGTGATGGCTTCCCGAGTCGGAATCTGCGCGAACGCGAGCGCCTTCGCCGAATTCACCAGCCGATCGAGGTGCTGTTCGAGCCGGAAGATGCGGCCGCTGTACAGCCGCAACCCTTCCCAGACCGCGTCGCCGCCCTGCACGGACGAATCGAACGGGCTGATGCGCGCCTGGTCACGATGCACCAGCTCGCCGCCGACATTGACGATCAGGTCGCGATTGCGTTCGTCGAATTTCTGCAGCAAGGGATCACCTCAAGCGCGCAGGCGGTGTGCGCGCAATCTCTCGTATAAGGGACGGCACCGCGCCGCGATCTCGGCGACGGCGGGGGGAAGCGGAGTCATCGCGGCGACCTCGGACGCTGGCGGTGGCGGCGCTTCGAAGCCGGTCGATTGCTCGACCCGATCGTACCAGTGCCTGGCCCAGATACCGTCCGATTCACGCGGCCCGGCCGGCCACCACAGCATGCGATCCGTGAACGGCACCCCGAGCGCTGCACAAAGCGCGCGCAACATCGGCTCGGGGCGTTCGAGCAGGTCGGCGGAGTCGAGCACGGCCGGCACCTTGCCGGTGCGCAGGATCACGTGCTCGAAGATCTCGACCTGCTGCGGCAAACCCGTGGCCAGCAGATCGAAGTTCGAGAGCTTCTCGCCGAGCGACGCCAGCATCGCCGACGGGTCGCGGATCAGGAAGGCATGCGTTACCGAGTCGAGCCACTCGCGTCCCATGTGGGGCAGCAGGTGGTGCGACATCTGCTTCTGGTAGAAGACCCGGACGTGGGACGGCACCGGGGCCAGCAGCGAGTCGGCCACGCGGCGCCAGTCCGCATCATGTTGCGCAATGATTTCGTCGCGGCCGGGATGATCCAGACCCGTGACTTTCAAGTAGTGCGCGTAGAACGGCTCGTCGATGACGATCGTGTCGTCGCGGTTTTCCCACGAGCGCATGAACGCCGTCGAAAGGTTGCGCGGCCCCGACCACATCGCCAGTCGCAGCACGCCGTCATCCGCTGCGGATACCGTCCGTTCCATTGCATCCAGCCTGACGCGCGGCCATTGCCGCGCGCCGGCATCTTAGGGGATCGGCTTGCGGAAGCGGTAGATGAACTGGTCTGTCTTGCCGCGGATGGACTCGTCGAACACGAGCTTGGTGTGGTCGTCTTCAGGGTGCGCCAGCACTTTGCTCTCGCCGTCGAAGACGAACCCGGCCTTGGCGAAGTCCTGCTTCACGAGCGCCGGGTCGATCCGGTGCAGCGTGTCCACGACCTTGGCGACGTCACCACCTGCACTCGCGACGTGGTCCTGCACGACGACCACGCCTCCCGGCTTGACCCCGGCGAAGAGTCGCTCGAGCAGTTCGGCCGGATCGGTCTTGTTCCAGGAGCCGTCCTGCGGACGCCAGTACGCGTCGTGGTAGCTCATCACGAACAGCGCGGCATCGATCGAAGACGGCGCCAGCTGCAGGTCGCCCACTTCGGCCGTGATCTGCCGCGCGTTGCCGAGCCGGCCGTCCGCATACCGCGTCGCGATGCCTTTCTCCGCGAACTTCGCGTACGGCGGGTTGTTGTACGCGATCACCTGGCCCTTCACGCCGACCGTGCGGGCGAGGAGCTCGGTGTAGTAGCCACTGGCCGAGAACATATCGGCCACCCGCATGCCGGGCGCTACACCCAGAAAAGCCAGCACTTCAGTCGGCTTGGCGACGGCGTCACGTTCGAGGTCGGCCTTGGGCCGATCGGGGCTGGCAAGGGCTGCGGCGACCGCAGTGCCACTCGCAACTGCCGCGTCCACCGGATCGGCCGCTTGTGCAACTGGCCATGAGAATGCCGCACAGAGCACCAGGATTCGAAGCACGTTGTTTGTCATCGTTCGCCCCCGTCGGCTCGTGCCGGTTGCCTGGAGTGGGCGATGCTAGCCTCACCCCGGCGGGATGTCATGGCGTGCAGACGGAACATGCGTCGAGGCGATGATGCGGTGCGGTGAACGGTCGGCGGCGCGCCAGCGGCACGTCCCGCGCGTGCTTGCCAAAGCGGGTCTGTCCAACCACCATCCCTGACCGATCGCACAGCGCTACCCGTTCAGGTGATTCATGTCGCTGACGCTCTACGCCCATCCCTTCTCGTCGTATTGCCAGAAGGTGCTCGTCGCCCTTTACGAGAACGACGTGCCGTTCGAGTACCGAACGCTTGAAGACCCGTCGGCGATGGCGGAGCTGAAGGCACGCTGGCCGTTCGCGCGTTTTCCGGTCCTCGTCGACGCCGGGAACACAATCGCCGAGTCGACCATCATCATCGAGCACCTGATGCTCAAGCATGGCGGCCGGGTTCGTTGGCTGCCCGATGACCCGCTCGAGGCGCTGGAGGTTCGATTCCTCGACCGGTTCTTCGACAACGATGTGATGACTGCGATGCAGAAGCCCGTCTTCGAGGCCATCAGGAAAGACAATGCTCGCAGGGATGAAGCGATGGCCGAAGCAAGGCGGGTACTTGACCTGGCCTATCGCTGGTTGGAGCAAAGGCTCGACGGCCGCACCTGGGCCGCGGGCGAGACTTTGAGCCTGGCCGATTGCGCGGCGGCGCCGTCGCTCTTCTATGCCGATTGGGTTCACCCCATCGCACCCGTCTTTCCACAGCTGCGGGCGTACCGGTCGCGTCTCCTCGCCTGGCCTGCATTCGCGCGAGCCGTCGACGAGGCTAGACCGTTTCGGCAGTACTTTCCCCTGGGTGCGCCGGACCGGGACTGAAGCGAACCGCCAGACAAGTCCTGCCTGCGAGCCGACAGGCACGCAAACCTCCCCATCACGACAGAACGCGATACAGCATCCGCGTCGCAACGATCAGCAGGAACGCTCCGAATGCCGCGGACAGCTTCCGCCGATCGAGCGAGTGCGCGAGCCTTGCGCCCAGTGGTGCGACCAGCCACGAGATGGGCGCCACCAGCGCGAAGCCGACCAGGCTGACGTAACCGATCGTCAATGGCGGCAGCGCGGCCGCCTCGGCGGGACGAGCGAGCAGATAGCCGAACGTCGCAGGCAAGGCGATCCACAGTCCCAGCAGCGCAGCGGTGCCAACCGCCTTGTGCACTGGCTCGCCGCACAGTGTCATCGTGGGCACGCTCAACGTGCCGCCGCCGATCCCCATCATCGCGGAGATGGCGCCGATGAATGCCGGAATCAGAGATCCAGGGACGCCGCCAGGCAGCGACGGGCGCAGCACCACGCGATCGAGCGGCAGCAACATCTTGAGCGCGGACAACAACGCCACCGAACCGAAAACCGCGGCAAGCACGTTGCCCTGCACATGTGCCGCGGCAAGCGAGCCCGCGAGCGCACCGACGATGATCGGTACGGCCCAGCGTTTCACGACCGCGAAGTCGACGGCATTGCGGCTGGCATGAGCACGCGAGGACGAAATGGCCGTGGGGACGATGGTCGCCATGGACGTGGCGACTGCAACGTGGAGCGAGACGGCAGGATCCACTCCCGCGGCGCCGAGGGCCAGGTCGAGCGCCGGCACCAGCACGATGCCTCCACCCACGCCGAGCAGTCCCGCGATCAACCCGCCCGCGGCGCCGGCAGCGACGAGCGCTGCGATCACCGGCAGCCAGGTTGCGTACGCTTCCATCGGGCTTGTTTCATCGTGGAAAACCACAGCGATTCTAGGGACTGCAGGCGCGCAGCACTACGGTACAAACAAGGCGCGCTATAGTGACCAGCCAACTATACATGTCCGCCACGAACCACCGGCGGACGCGGGGACGGGGACACAGCCATGAGCGAAACCAGCGGCGGAGCAGTACTCGCGCGCATGCTGCAGGCAGAGGGCGTCGAAAAAGTATTCGGCATCATCGACGGCACGTACTTCGGCTTCTACTCGAACCTGCACAAACTCGGCATCCAGATCATTACGCCGCGGCATGAGTCCTGCGCCGCGCACATGGCCGGCGCGTACGCGCGGCTCACGGGCAGGCTCGGCGTCTGCATGGCGAGCAACGGACCCGGCGTGGCAAACCTGCTGCCCGGCCTGGTCGTCGAAAATGCGGAAGGCAATCGCGTGCTCGCGATCACGAGTTGCCGCCGCCCGCAGATCGTCTATCCGGACCGCGGCGGCGCCTACCAGGCGTTCGACCAGGTCGGTGCGATCAAGCACTTCGCGAAGTGGAGCAACGCGGTCGTCTCGTTCGATCGCGTCGCCGAACTCGGCCGCACCGCGATTCGCAACTGCTGGGACGGACGACCGGGCGTCGTCCACCTCGACGTGCCGGAAACGATCATGAACGGCAAGGTGAAGGCGGAGGTCGCCATCTGGCAGCCGCAACAGTTCCGCAACACGCACGCGATCGTGCCTGCGCCCGACCAGGTCGCGCAGGCCGCCGACATGCTTGCGGCCGCTGATCTGCCAATCATCCACGCCGGCAGCGGCGTGATCCATGCGGCGGCCTACGACGAGTTGCGTCGCGTCGCCGAAGCACTGCATGCGCCCGTGACGACCAGCTGGGCCGGCCGCGGCGTGCTGCCCGAGACGAATGCGCTCGCCATCCCGATGGCGCTCATCAAGCTCAACCACGAGGTACGCAACGACGCCGACCTCGTGCTGGTCGTGGGTTCGCGACTCAGCGAGACGGACTGGTGGGGCAAAGCGCCGTACTGGCGGCATCCTTCCGAGCAGAAGATGATCCAGGTCGACATCGACGGCCACATCCTCGGCGCCAACAAGCCTGCGGCGCTCGCCGTGCTCGCAGACGCCAAGCTGTTCCTGGCCGCGCTGGCCACCGAACTCGAGAGCCGCAAGTCGCGCATGAACCTGGAATCACGCCGGCGCCAGGTCGCGAAGTACCACGAGACCATCCGCAGCGAGCGCGCGAAGCTCGACGAAAAACTGCAGGACATGGCCGTTCCCATGAACCCGGCACACGTCGCGCACGTCTGCCAGCAGGTGTTTCCGGAAGGCACCACGCTCGTCGCCGACGGTGGCAACACCGCGGTGTGGGCGATGTTCTTCCACGAGATGCGCGTACCGAACACGCTGCTCTCGACGTTCAAGTTCGGCATGCTCGGCGCCGGCGTTGCACAGGCTACCGGTGCGGCCGTCGCGCGGCCTGGCAAACCGGTCTGCTGCATCATCGGCGACGGCGCGATGGGGTTCCATCCGCAGGAGATCGAGACCGCGGTGCGCAATGGCCTGCAGGTGATCTACCTCGTGCTCTGCGACAAGCAGTGGGGCATGGTGAAGATGAACCAGCAGTTCGCGCTCAAGCCAATCAAGACGCTGATCAAAAAATCCCTCGGACCCGACGAAACGATCAACGCCGATCTCGGCGAGATCCGTTTCGACAAGCTGGCCGAGTCGATGGGGGCCCACGGCGAACGCGTGGCCGACCCGCGCGAATTGCGCCCTGCGCTCGAACGCGCGCTGGCGACGGGCGGCCCGGCGGTCATCCACGTCGACGTCGACCCGGTCAAGCACATGTGGGCGCCGGGGCTCATGCACTTCAAGGACATGCACCTCGAGCCCAAGGGCAAATGAACGAGCTCGATGCGGTCCGGCTGAACTTCACGCCGGAATCGCTGATCGCGCTCGACGTCATCCTCGCGTTCGTCCTGTTCGGCGTCGCGCTCGACATGCGCGTGGCGGACTTCAAGGGCATCCTCACGTCGCCGCGCGGGACGTTGATCGGCCTGTTCGCGCACTCGGTGCTGCTGCCGGCGGTCGCATTCGCGCTGACGATGGTACTGAAGCCTGCGCCGAGCATCGCGCTCGGCATGATCCTCGTGGCGTCGTGCCCGAGCGGCAACATCTCGAACTTCCTCGTCAACTACGGTCACGGCAACACGGCGCTGTCCGTCACGATTGCCGCGTTCTCGATGCTCGGGTCGATCGTGTTCACGCCGTTCAATCTCTCGTTCTGGGGGGAGCTCAACCCCCACACGCGTCCGATCCTGCACGCCGTGACGCTGAGCCCGTGGGAGGTCTTCGGCACGATCGTCGTGCTGCTCGCGATCCCGACCGCGCTCGGCATGTACACGGCGCAGCACTGGCCAGCGCTCGCGCATCGCATCCGTCGGCCGTTGCGCGCCCTGTCGCTGGTGTTCTTTGCGGCATTCGTCGTTGGCGCACTGGCCATGAACTGGGATTTCTTCCTCAAGTACGTTGAACGCGTGGTGCTGTTCGTGTTCCTGCTGAACGCCTTCGCCCTGCTGACGGGTTACCTGACGGCGAAAGCGGCACGACTGGCGGAGGCTGACCGGCGCGCGGTTGCGCTCGAAGTCGGTATCCAGAACTCGGGGTTCGGCCTGGTGCTGGTGTTCAACTTCTTCGGCGGCCTGGGCGGCATGGCAATCGTGGCGGCGTGGTGGGGCATCTGGCACATCGTCGTGGGCACGTCGCTCGCCGCCTGGTGGCGCAGGCACCCGCCGACGCCGCTGCCTGCCGGGGCCGCCGCATGAGCGGCCGGCGCATTTTCGTCACCGGCGGTGCCGGCTATCTCGGCAGCACGCTGCTCGAGGCGCTCGCGCCCCGCCTGCAGTCCGGTGAGCTGGACGCCCTCGTCACAAGCGACGTGCGTGAAACGCCGACGCATTCGCGGCTGCCGGGCGTGGA
>JAABQQ010000256.1 GCA_011391405.1 Gammaproteobacteria bacterium | reverse complement strand
CGCAGCGACATGCGTAATTGCAGGAGCGCATCGGTGTCGGCCCGGTGCGCGGCCACGAATGCCGCCAGCGTCTGGCCGGGCGCCCAGTCCATCCGCACGATGGGGTAGGTGCCGCTTTCGGTCGTGATACCGGACGGCTGGAATTCAAAGTCGACGAAGCAGGTGCTGCGGATGCGACGCAGATAACTCCCGATGGCGGCGTATCGTACCTGCAGCGAATCGGACGGCTTGTGGAAGCAACGGACGGCGTAGCTCCGATCGTCGGCCACGACCTCGAACGTCAGCGCGAAATTGCCGCTGCGCACGACCGGTTGGCCTGGCCCACGCGAGCGGAGGGTGCCGCGGCCCAGCAGCGGGTCCGACAACGCGATGCTCAGGCTCAACTGCAGGGCGTCGGAGTATTCCGCGAGTGACGGATAGTGCATGTTCCTGCGCCGGGGACCGGCAGATGTCGCGGTCGCCTCGAGTGGACTGTTTCAGCGCGATTTTCACACGACCGTGCGGCGCGGCAAAGCTCATTCGCAGAATCCACGCTCCGACTTGCAGTCAATCGCTCGACCATCGATCATGAAATCGGGCTGAATGCGCAGGCCCGCCAATGGCTTCAGCCCTGCCGCTCACTGCTGGATCTCAGGCACACGCAAGGCGAGAATTTCGCACCGTCGAGCGGAAATTGATCTCAGTATCGAGTGACTGGATTGCAGGGGCGTGGTCGCGATGAAAATACTGTTCGTCTGCATGGGCAATATCTGTCGGTCGCCCACCGCCGAGGGCGTTTTCCGCTCGTACGCTCGCCGGCACGCCCCGTCTCTCGACATCGAGATCGACTCCGCCGGCACTCACGCTTATCACGTAGGCGAGCCGCCCGATCCGCGCACTGTCGAAGCAGCCACGCGCCGGGGTATCGACCTCACGGACCTCCGGGCACGGCAGGTGAGTGATGACGATTTCGAGCGCTTCGACCTGATCGTTGCGATGGATCGCCTGAATCACGCGACTTTGCTCGACCGCAGCCCACCTGAGCATCGCGAGCGTATTCGCACGCTGCTCGAGTTTGCCGGCAAGACGCCGGCCGATGTGCCCGACCCTTATTACGGCGGGAAAAAAGGTTTCGACGACGTGCTCGACCTGGTCGAATCTGCGGTCGAGGGTCTGCTGGCCGAAGTTCGCCACAGGTCGAGAGTCCGTTGACGCGACGGCACGTCGCGATACGGCTAGACTCCACGGGTTGAGGTGTCAGGGGGAACGCGCCGCCAGGACGGCTCGCCTGGCTTCGTGGTCGATCGAACGAAAAGACTATAGAGTTCGGGGCGAGGAATGAATTCAGCCGCGCGAGCGACGCTGGTCACAGCGTTGCAGCAATACTTTTCGATTCCCGGGGACGAAGCCGCGCTGGTGCTCGACGAGTTCGAGCCCTGCGTGTGCCGCGGTGGCGATTGGCTGTTCCGCCAGGGTGACGAAGCCGATTGCCTGTTCCTGCTGGCGCGAGGTCGCATGCAGGTCTGGCTGGCACAATCCAATGGCCAGGAACCCGGCGAGCGGCTCGTGGCCGAGGTCAACCCCGGCGAAACCATCGGCGAAATCGGCATGCTCACGGGCGGCGCGCGCTCTGCGAGCATCCGCGCCGTGCGCAACAGCCTGCTGCTCAAGATGACCTCTGCGGCCTTCGATCGGCTTGCCCGGCAGCGGCCCGATCTCACGCGCCACATCGCGGGCGGCATCGCCGGACGGTTGCGCGACCGCACCGCCGGCGTTTCGCACATCCGGCGTAACCTGAAGACGATCGCGCTGGTGCCACTGGGCTCCGTGCATGTGGCCGAGGCGCTGGCCGCAAAACTCGGCGGTGCGCTGCAAGTGTTCGGCCCCACCTGCGTCCTGTCCGCGACGACGTTGCGTGATGCGGGCGCACCTGAGTTGCCGGCCGCGCGTCACCAGGACCTTTCGCCGGCGATGGTCGACTGGCTGGCCGTCAAGGAGGACGAACACCGCTTCGTCATGTACGTGGCGAACCCGGCCGACCCCGTCTTCACCGAGATGGCTCTGCACAACGCGGACCTCATCCTGCTGGTCGGTCAAGCCGGCGACGATCCCGCGCCGCGCGCCTGGGAAATGCAGGCATTCGACGCGGCCAGTGCCCCCGTTGCACGTCGCGCCCTGGTGCTGTGGCACGAGCAGCATGGCGAAACGCTGTCGGGCACGGCGCCGTGGCTCGCGCCGCGCAAGCTGGATTTTCACCTGCACGTCCGTTCCGGCGTGCCGGGCGATCTCGATCGCCTCGCCCGGGTCATTGCCGGGCGCGCCGTCGGCCTGGTGCTCGGTGGCGGCGCCGCTCGCGGGTTTGCGCACCTGGGTGTCTATCGCGCGTTGTATGAAGCCGGTACGCCGGTGGACTGGCTCGGCGGCGCCAGTATCGGCGCGGTCATGGCGGCCGGCATGGCAACGGGACTCGAACCGGGTATTGCGATCGAGCGAGCGCGCAAGGCGTTCGTGGATGGCAAGCCCTTCGGCGACGTGACCGTGCCGATCATCTCGTTCCTGCGCGGACGTCGCATGGAGCGCCTCATCGATGCCCACCTGCCGGGCGAAATCGAAGACCTGCCCGTGCCGTTCTTCTGCGTTTCGAGCAACCTCGGCAATGGCAGCGTGCAGGTGCACGACAGGGGCTCGCTGCCGCGCTCCCTGCGCGCCAGCGTGTCGCTGCCCGGAATTTTTCCGCCCGCGGTGATCAACGGCCAGTTGTCCGTCGACGGCGGCATTCTCGACAACCTGCCGGTCGATCTCATGCGGGCTCGTCCCGTCGGCCGCGTGATTGCCGTCGACTTGAGCTCGCGCAAGGATTACACGGTCGATTACTCATCGGTGCCTTCGCCCTGGCGCGTGCTTGCCGGCCGGATGCTGCCGCTGTCCACGCGGTATCGCGTGCCGAGCCCGGTGTCGTTGATGCTGATGGCGATGTCGATCGGCACCATCGGTTCGGCACGTGCGGCCGGGGCGCGCGCGGATCTGCTGGTGCGACCGCCCGTGGGTGGCTTCAGCTTCACGGACGTGCGCAACTTCGACCGCGTCGTGGAAGTCGGTTATCGCGAAGCGCAGAAGGCGATCGCAGCAGGTTGGTCGCCGCAGGGCTGAGTCGAAGATGCTCGGCCGCGGGGCTGGCAAAGCAGGGGGGGAACTTGCAGCATTCAATCCAGATCAGGCAGCTCGCGCGAGCGGCTGCGCTGACGACCATCACCTGGGCGCTGGGGTGCCAGCCAGCGCTGGCCGTATCGACGGCGGCGGATGCCGCCATGAAGACGGCTGCGGGCACGCGGGGGGTGGCGGCGCTCGGCCGCATCGAACCGTACGGTGGCATCGTTCGTGTCGCAGCCGCCTCGACGCCCGATGCAATGTCGGGCGCCATCCTGAGCAAATTGCTGGTCGACCGCGGCTCGGACGTGATGGCTGGCCAGTTGCTCGCCGAGGTCGACACCGCGGCACTGGCGCGCAGCCGCATCGTCGAAGCCAAAGCCGAACTCGAGACTGCCAAGCGCGATGCCACCGCGTCCATCAGCCTCGCGGACGAGGCGTGCGTGCTCGCCGACGTGGCGGCGAAGCGCTCGCAGCGCAAACAGGACCTGCTGGGCCGCGGTCTCGCCTCGAGCGAGGATGCCGAGCAGGCCAAGGGCGATGCCGATGCCGGCGTGGCCTCATGCAAGGCGCGACGTGCCTCGGCCAGTGTCGCGCAGTCGCGTATCAGCGCCGCCGCCGCGCGCGTGGCACGCTTCGAGGCCGAACTCGAGCGTTCGTTCGTCCGCGCACCGTTTGCCGGCCGTGTCATCGACGTCCTGCGCCGTCCCGGCGAGATCGTGGGCGTGGAGGGCGTGCTGGAGCTCGCACGCATCGACCAGATGCAGGCGATCGCTGAAGTCTTCGAAGCCGACGTCCGTCGCGTGCGAGTGGGCCAGCGCGCGCTGGTGCGCAGCCCGGCGTTGACGAAAGACCTCACCGGTACCGTGACGCGCATTCGGCCCAAGGTGCAGAAGCTCGACCAGATCGGCGACGATCCGGTTGCACGCAAGGATGGACGCATCGTCGAGGTCGAGATCAAGCTCGACGACGGTCGCGCGGCTGCAAACCTCACCAACCTCCAGGTCGAGGTCGAGATTGGCCGCTGAGGGCACGTGGAGCCGGCTGCTGCCCTCCGCGCCGCTCGGGTGGTTGCAGCTTTGGCACAAGCCGCTGCGCCTTACCGTCGCGGTCGCTGGCATCGCGTTTGCCGTGTTGCTGATCCTGATGCAGCTTGGGTTTCGCTCGGCACTGTTCGAGAGCACGTTGCGCTTCCATGAGCGTTTCCGCTACGACATTGCGCTCTTCAGTACGGACAGCGTGTTCATCGTGCGGCCGGCGCCGTTTACGATCCGCCGTTTGTACGAGGCGTTGGGTTCACCTGACGTCGAGTCGGTGAGCCCGGTCTACATCTTTCCGGCGACGTGGAAGAACCCGTGGACCAACACCCGCCGCAGCATCAATGCGGTCGGCATCGAACCCACCCGTAACGTGCTCGATACACCGGGCTTCGCCGACAACTATTCCAGGCTGGTTGCACAGGACGTCGTGTTGTTCGACCGGGCTTCGCGGCCTGAATTCGGGCCGGTGGCGGAGAGCTGGCGCCCGGATGCACCGGTCAGCACCGAGCTTAACGATCGTGCGGTAGCCGTGGTGGGGCTGGTCGAAATCGGCCCGTCGTTCGGCATCGATGGCACGGTGCTCACCAGCGTCGACAACTGGCTGCGGCTGTTTCCGGACCGGTCGCGCAACCAGATCCAGCTGGGTCTCGTGACGCTGAAGCCGGGCGTCGATGCGAATGCCGCGCGCGATCGCCTGCGCTCCTACTTGCCCGCGGACGTGCTGGTCATGACCAAGGCCGACTTCGCCGCGCGCGAGAAGGCGTACTGGAACGGTGCCACGCCGATCGGTTACGTGTTCGCGTTCGGCGCGATCATGGGCCTGGTGGTCGGCGCGATCATCGTCTACCAGATCCTGTTCGCGGATGTGTCCGAGCACTTGCGTGAGTACGCCACGCTGCGGGCTATCGGGTATCGCAATCGATTCGTGTCCGGCATCGTGCTGCAGCAGGCAGCCATCCTCGCGGTGCTCGGCTACCTGCCGGGCATGGCCGCGGCGTGGTTTCTCTACCGATCAGCTGCGCACGCGACCCGTTTGCCGCTGCACCTGACGACCGATCGGGCACTCACGGTGTTCGTGCTGACGCTGGTGATGTGCGCGCTCTCCGGTTTCCTGGCGCTGCGCAAGGTGCGCCGCCTCGATCCGGCGGAGGTCTTCTGATGCCTGGCAGTGCGGACGCTCCGGTCGTCGTCGAGAACCTCAATCACTACTACGGCAAGGGGTCGCTGCGTCGGCAGATCCTGCACGATGTGACGACGACGATTCCCGCCGGCGAGATCGTCATCGTCACCGGGCCTTCGGGTTCTGGCAAGACGACACTGCTGACGCTCGTCGGTGCGTTGCGTGCACCACAGGAAGGACGCCTGCGTGTGCTCGGTCACCAGCTCGACGGCGCGAATCGCACGGCTCTCGAAGACGTCCGCAAGCGTATCGGCTTCATCTTCCAGAGTCACAACCTGCTCGGCGCATTGTCTGCTTCGCAGAACGTGCAGCTCGGCCTGCGCGTGAGCGGTCGCGCCCCGAGAGCGGAGCTTAGGCGCCGGGCCGAGGCGATGCTGGAGGCGGTCGGCCTTGGCGAGCACACTCACAAGCTCGCGGAGCAGCTGTCGGGTGGCCAGCGGCAGCGCGTGGCCATTGCGCGCGCCCTGGTCGGCGAGCCGGTCATGGTGCTCGCAGACGAACCTACTGCATCGCTCGATAAAGCCTCGGGCCGCGAGGTGGTCGATCGCATGCAGTCGCTGGCCCGGGAGCGGGGCACCACCATCCTGCTGGTCACGCACGACAACCGCATACTCGACGTTGCCGATCGCATCCTGCACCTCGAGGATGGCAAGCTTGCGACCTTCACCGATGCCGTCATCGCCAATACGCAGCAGATGATGCACCTGCTGGCCCAGAACACCGAGCGGCAGCACATTGAGCAGCTGGTCGACGCGATGGACGAGACGGCGTTCCGCGGCACGCTGCAGGAGCTCACGCAGCAGTCGCAGAAGTTCCTCGAAGCGACCGCACTGGCGAGCGACGAGGCCTACCAGAGCATGCTCGAGCAGTCGCTGCGCGTTTTTACGCGCCGGGTCGGCGAGCTGCTCGAGGCGGAACGCGCGTCGCTGTTCCTGGTCGACCGCGAGCGACAGCAGCTCGTGCTGCGGGTCGCGCAGGACATGCCGGAAGGTGAACATGTTCGCATTCCGCTGGCGAGCGGCATCGCTGGCGCTGCGGCGATGTCGGGCGAGGTGGTGCGGGTCGACAATGCCTACGCCGATCCGCGTTTCAACCCGGCAGTCGATGCCGAGACCGGTTTCCGCACGCGTTCCATGCTCTGCCTGCCATTGCAGGATCGTAGCGGTGCGGTGTTCGCCGTGACACAACTGCTCAATCGGCGTGACGGCCGCCCGTTTGACGAACAGGACACGCGCCGATACGCGGAGTTTGCTGCGTCGCTGTCGGTCCTGCTCGAGTCGCTGGTAAAAGTTGGCGGGACTACTGCGCGGCGTGCGCCATGATCGGATCGCCCGGCACTTCCGTACGGCTGCTGCAGGTCACCGATCCTCACCTCTTCGGGGACGAGGCGAGGAAGATCTACGGTGTGACGACGGCCGTCTCGTTGCGCAAGGTACTGGCCGAGGCTTTCGCGCCCGGGACGCCGCGGCCCGCCGCGATTCTCGTGACGGGCGACATCGCGGACGATCACAGCGCCGCCGCCTACGACAATTTTCGCCGGGCGCTGCGTCCGTACGACCTGCCCGTGTTCTGCCTGCCCGGCAATCACGACGAGCCGGGCCTGATGGTCGACCTGGTGGACAGTGATGGATTTCAATACGGCGGCACGGCTGAATTCGGCGCGTGGGGAGCGGTGTTCATCGACACACACGTGCATGGCCGCCCCGAGGGAAGAGTCGAGCAGAAGGAGCTGTCGCGTCTCGAGTCGGCGCTGCGAGCTTTCGGCGGCCGGCCGATCCTCGTGTGCCTGCATCATCCGCCGTTGCTCGTCGGCAGCGCGTGGCTCGATGGCGTGGGCCTGCGCAATGCCAGTGAGTTCCTGGCCGTCATCGAGCGGTACCCCGCCGTTGGTGCCGTGCTCGGTGGTCACGTGCACCAGGAGTTCGAGCGGCAGCACGGACGCACGCTGGTGCTCGCAACACCCTCGACGTGCGCGCAGTTCACGCCACTCACCGAACACTGCGTGATGGACCTCAAGCCGCCGGGGTATCGCTGGCTGGAGTTGCTGCCTGATGGCAGCCTGCGCACCGAAGTGAAGTGGCTGCAGGACTGGGAGGTGGCCGACCGGCCGCCTGACGATCGATTTTGAGGATCGTGGGAACAAAGATGAAAACCAAACTGCCGTTTCCGCTGCTTGACTCTCCCGATGCCCTGGCCAGGTGCGATGGTTGGACGGAGGAGGTCTATCGTGACCTGCTCGCACTGCAGGAGGGTTCCATCAGTCACGAGGCGCTGGATGCGAAGTATCTCTGCCGTCGCGCCATCCTGACCCTTGATCTCACGGGATTCACCGTGCAGGCCATGAAAGGCCGTCCGCTCAATGCGCTGCTGCGCATCCTGGACGCGCAGAAGGTCTGCATCCCGGTGTTGCACGAGCACGGCACGATACTCGTGCGAGCATTCGCGGACGACCTCGTCGGACTCTTCGAAGATCCGGGTCAGGCGCTCGACGCCGCATTCGAGATTCACCGCCGTCTGACGGAGTTCAATCACTCGGCGCATGCGTCGGAGAATCCGGCGCTCGCCTGCATCGGCATTGGCTACGGTGAGGTGTATGCGATCGGTCCCAACCTGGCGATGGGCGACGAAATGAATCGCGCTTCGAGGCTGGGCGAGGACACGGCTCGTGGCAACGAGACGCTGGTGACATCGAATGTATATTTTGCGCTGCGCAGTCGCTCCGACGTCTTGTTCGAGCAGCTTGCGAGCGACGACCAGCTGTTTCCGTACTACCGGGCGTCACCGCACTGAACTGAGGCGCCGTCGCCGGCGCAACCGCTCCGCCCAATGTCCGCTGGCGCACAGACGACGAGAGCCGGTCGCAGGATCATGCGAGCCTTGGTCACGATTGACTGGAGAGCTGATGCCCCGCACGAGACTACCTGTCCAGGCGAACTCCAATAGTGCCGGCGCCGCCCCCGAGGCATCGCGCGCGGCCGGGGAGCGTGCGCAGGTCATGCTCGACTCGATCGGGGATGCGGTGCTCAGCATCGACCTGGCGGGCAACGTCACGTATATGAATCCGGTAGCAGAGCGCATGACCGGCTGGTCCAACTGGGAGGCGACCGGCCGACCACTGCCGGAAGTGATGCGGATCATCGACGCGGACAGTCGTGAACCCGCGCGGGATCCGCTGGCCCTGGCGGTGCAGCGTGACACCAGTGTCGGCGTGGGCGAGAACTGCCTGCTGATCGGCCGGGATGGACGCGAATCTGCGATCGAAGACACTGCCACCCCGATTCATGACCGGCATGGCAACGTGACTGGCGCGGTAATCGTGTTTCACGACGTGGGCGCGGCGCGCGCCCTGTCGCTGCGAATGTCGCATCTGGCGCAACACGACGTTCTTACGGGCCTGCCCAACCGGATGCTCCTGACTGACCGGCTCGACCGGGCCATGGCAGCAGCGTGTCGCCACGGCAACCAGCTGGCGGTATTGTTCATGGACCTGGACCGCTTCAAACGCATCAACGATCGACTGGGTCATGCGGTCGGCGACCAGGTGCTGCAGTCAGTCGCGAGTCGACTGGTGGCGGGCGTGCGCAAATCGGACACGGTGAGCCGACTCGGTGGCGATGAATTCGTCGTTCTGCTGTCTGAAGTAGCCCGTGCTGAGGATGCGGCCTGCGCCGCGAATGCACTGTGCGCGAAAATCGCCGCGGCGCATCGCATCGAAGGTCGGGATCTGCGCGTGACGGCGAGTGTCGGGAGCGCGGTTTATCCCGGCGATGGCACCGATGCCGAGACACTGATGAAAAAGGCGGATTTTGCGTTGCTTGGCGCGAAGGCCTGCCGGCGTGCCTGGCCCACACTGGTCAGCGCCGCCATGACTCGTGACGGTTCAACACGCCGGCAGACTCAAGGCCGAATTTGCCGGAGACACGCGCAAGCTTAGGTTGCTCATGGATATAAGGAGAAAGCTATGAACTGGGATCGCATCCAGGGAAATTGGAAGCAAGTGGCCGGCAAAGCCAAGGTGCAGTGGGGTAAATTGACTGACGATGACCTGGAGGTCGTCGCCGGTCACCGCGACCAGCTTGCCGGCAAGATTCAGGAGCGCTACGGCGTGGCCAAGGACGATGCTGAGAAGCAGCTCACCGCCTGGGAAGCCAAAGCCGACGACTCGTGGTTCTCGTAGAACGCCAACCGAATTGATTGGCGTCTGAAAATGGCCTGAGCCCACAGCGTCCCGGGTTCGCCTGCGAGCCGCGGGGCGCTGTTCTTCAGGGCAGGGCTTCGTCCGTCGTCGCCGACCCGGAGAGACCGATGGTCCACTGTGCAGCGATGTCGCGTTCCGTGAGCATGATGCTTACGCTCTCCTGCCTTATCGCCGCAGGATGCGCCGGGGTCAGGCAAGCGCAGACGACGGAGCCGGTCCCGGTTGCGCCGCCTGCGGCGCCGATTGCGGTGGTCGACGAGGCGCCTGTACCTGCGGTGCCGCAAGTGGAGGTCGCCCCTGTCGTTGCCGAATTACCCGCGCTTCCGGCCCCGCCGCCGGCGGTTCAGACGGTGCGCCCCGCGGAGCCCGCTCCGGCCGCGCGAGTCGCAGTCCCCAAAGTCCCCGCCCAGGTTGCACCGGTCACGACGGTTGCGTCACCCAAGCCGCCACCGAGGCCCGTAGCAGCCGGTACGGCCGTGACCGTGCCCCCACCGCAGGCGATGCCAAAGGTTGCTGCGGTTCCTGCCGCACCGCAGCTGTCCCCTGCGCCGCTGGACTTCAAGGCGCTCGCGTCGCGACTCCGCGAAACCAGGGCCATCGGCGTGTTGACCAAGCTTGCGCTCAAGAACGAAGTCGACGACCTCGTGGACCGGTTCCGCGCCTACCACAAGCGGCAGGGCACGGCGACGCTCGCTGAACTGCGCCGCAACTACGACATGCTGCTCCTCAAGGTGCTCTCGCTGCTCCAGGACAGCGATCCGCCGCTGGCCCGGGACATCGTCAAGTCGCGCGCCGCAATCTGGAGCATCCTCGAGGATCCGAGGAAGTTCACCGAATCCAATCTGATGGCAGGAGCAACACCGTGAGCACACGTGCAGTGGCATTGGCCCTGGCCGGAGTCGTGACGACAGGGTTCGGGGTAACGGCGCTGGCCGTGGAAGAGGCTCCCGGCGACGTTTCAGTCACGCAGGACCTGACGGCCGTGATTGCATTGCACGGCCTGCCGTGCGGTAACGTCGTCAGCGCCACCCAGCAAGGACAGGACGACTACGTCGCCTCGTGCGAGAACGGCAATCGCTATCGCGTGTTCGTGGGCGCCGATGGCCGGGTCATCGTGGAAAAAGTCGACTAAGGTTTCCTGCCGCCAAGCAGGAGCAGCGCGGCGCCGATGGCGATTGCGCCCACACCGGCCCAGACCGGAACGTTGACCGTCTGCTTTTCCTTCACGGACATTTCGATCGGCCCCACGTTGATGTCGTGAGTCTGCTTCGTGTAACTGAAGCTCCCGTAGGCGAGTCCGAGGGCACCGGCCACGATCAGCACGATGGCGGCAATCTTGACTGCATTCATGTTCGCTCCCTTCAAGTCCGTGGCGAGGCAATTCCCGTACCGATCGTATACGGTCGCCGCAAAACTACGCCAGCCGGCGGCAGGGTCTGTGCGGTAGCGAACCGAACGGGCCGGCGTCGTCGAACTGAACATCGCATCCTTCGGCATCCTGCCAATTCCCTGCACCACTTTGCGCTGCCAGTGGCTGGCTCACACTCTGGCAGACAACAAAAACCCGCTGCGTACCAGGCAGCGGGTTCCTGTTGCAGCTGAACGAGTCGCTTACGGCTCGTTGCGCGGCGTCGTCACGTCCGTCGGCGGAGTCGGCGTCCACTCGCGTGGCTCGGAAGCCGTTGCAACCGGAGCCGGCTCACGCACCACGACCGGTGCGGGTGCCACTTCGCTTGGCGGGGCCGATGGAGCCGGTGGTGCTGCAGGACGATCGAAGTCGAATGAACGCGGTTCTGGCGCACGCGGTGCTTCATAGCTCGGCGCGGGCTGACGAGCAGTGAACTCACGCGGTGGCTCGGTAGCACCAGGCACTGCGAAATCACGAGGCGGCTCGGGCGCGTGGGGTGCGTCAAACTCGCGCGGGGTATCGAGAGATTGCGGAGCCGGCGCGACGTCAGGCAGGTCGCCGCCACCCGCGTCGTCACCACCTGCACCACCCGGACCTTCGTCGAAGTTGCCTTCGCTGGCAGCGCCCGCTGCAGCGCCGGCACCGTAGCCTTCACCACCATCACTGCGACCGCGACGACGACGGCCACCGCGACGCGACCTGCGTCCGGTGCGCTCGTTGCGATCGCCCTCGGGACGCTGTTGCTGGCCGTCACCCATCGCTGGTGCGACGGACGCGTCGGCTGTGTTCATGTCGTTCGCAACGGCTGCGACGACCGCAGTGGCTGCTGCGACCTGCTCACGCGCTTCCTGCGGCTCGCGATATTCACGCGGCGGCCTCGGTTCGCGGGGTTCGCGCGGCTCGCGCGGAGGACGCGCTTGCTGCGGCTGGCGCTGGCCTTGCTGGCCGCCTTCCCGACGCGGCTGGCCCTCGCGCGGGCCGCCTTCGCCGCCCTGACCCTGACCGGCGTCGCGACGTCCGCCACGCGGGCCTTCGTCACGACGTGGCTGCTGTGGCTGCGCTCTAGTCTGCTCGTCGCGCCGCGGTTCGTTGCCGCGGGCCGGCTGGCCCGGGCCTGGTGCGCCTTCGGCACGGTTCTCGCGACGTGCTTCGTCACGCGAGCCACGTTCACCCCGGCCCTCGCCGCGACCGCGTCCATCACGACTGTCGCGCCCGTCGCGACGACCATCGCGGCCACGGCCGCGTTCGCTGCGATCGCGGTCATGACGCGGACGATCACGTTCGCCGTCCTTGCCGCCGCGACCGACGTTCGAGGACGGCGCCGCCTGCGGTTTGGGCGCACGCTTGTCGCCGGCGACCCAGCGCCACATCCGCACGAGCACGTTGTCGCTCGGGCCGTAAGCCGGCGCGGCAACAGCTACCGGAGCCGCTGCGATCGCGACCGGGGCGGCCACGACCTCGGGGGCCGCGGGCGGGGCAGGGGTGCTCGGGATGATCGTCGTCACCGCGGGCTGCTGCGGCGTCGGGGCTGCTTCTTCCTCGGCCGACGCGATCGCGTCGAGATCGATCTTTGGCTCGATCGCCATGTGGTGGCTGATGACCGAGTTCTCGGGCAGGTCGGTCTCGTCGTCGCGCACGCGGCGCAATTCGTAGGCCGGCGTCTCGAGGTACTTGTTCGGCACCAGCACGATGTCGACGTGACTGCGTTCTTCGATGTCGTGCAGCCAGTCGCGCTTCTCGTTCATCAGGTAGGTCGCGACGTCGACCGGCAACTGCGCGATGACCTTGGCGGTGCGGTCCTTGCGGGCCTCTTCGCCGATCAGTCGCAGTACCGCGAGCGCCAGCGATTCGACGCTGCGGATTACGCCCATGCCAGTGCAACGCGGGCAGACGACGTTGGTCGATTCACTGATCGACGGCCGCAGGCGCTGCCGTGAGAGCTCGAGCAGCCCGAAGCGCGAGATCTTGCCCAGCTGGATGCGGGCACGGTCCTGTTTGACCGCGTCGCGCAGGCGATCTTCGACCGCGCGCTGGTTCTTGGTCGACTCCATGTCGATGAAGTCGATGACGATCAGGCCGCCGACGTCGCGCAACCGCATCTGTCGCGCAATTTCGTCCGCGGCCTCGAGGTTGGTGTTGCAGGCGGTCGTCTCGATGTCGGTGCCACGGGTGCTGCGCGCCGAGTTGATGTCGATCGAGACCAGCGCTTCGGTGTGGTCGATCACGATGCTGCCGCCCGCGGGCAGAGTCACCTTGTGGGAATACGCCGACTCGATCTGGCTTTCGATCTGGTACCGCGTGAACAACGGCACGTGGTCGTCGTAGAGCTTGAGCTTGCGCAGGTTGTTCGGCATGAAGCGCTGCATGTATTCGCGCGCTTCCTCGTAGACATCCTGCTTGTCGATCAGGATTTCGCCGATGTCGTCGCTGAGGTAGTCACGGAGCGCCCGCAGGATCGCCGTGCTCTCGCGGTAGATCAGGAACGGCGAGGGGCGGCTGTCGGACGCCTGCTGGATCGCGTTCCAGATGTCGACGAGGTTGTTGAGGTCCCACTGCAGCTCTTCGGTGCTGCGGCCCACGCCGGCAGTGCGCACGATGGCACCCATGCCGTCGGGAATCTGCAGCGAGTCCATCGCTTCGCGCAGGGCATCGCGGTCGTCGCCTTCGACGCGGCGCGACACGCCACCCGCGCGGGGGTTGTTCGGCATGAGGACCAGGAACCGACCCGCCAGGCTGATGAAGGTGGTGAGTGCGGCACCCTTGTTGCCACGCTCTTCCTTCTCGACCTGGACGATGATTTCCTGGCCTTCCTCGATCAGGTCGCGGATGCCGCGGCTGCCGCCTTCCTGGCTGGGCTGCTTGTCCTTGAAGAACGCCTTGGAGACTTCCTTCAGCGGGAGAAAGCCGTGGCGGTCGGCGCCGTAGTCGATGAACGCGGCCTCGAGGCTCGGTTCGACCCGGGTGATGCGACCCTTGTAGACGTTGGCTTTCTTGGTTTCGCGCGACGGGATTTCGATATCGAGGTCGTAGATCCGCTGGCCGTCCACCAGCGCTACGCGCAACTCCTCTTCCTGAGTTGCGTTGACGAGCATTCTTTTCATCGGCCCTCTCGTTACTGGAGGTTGGGGCCGCGTACGGTTCGGACGGGTAATGGTGCCGTGGCGTTGGAAAAAGGTCTGGCAGCGACTGCGCGAGCGCTCATTTGCTGTTTATCTGCACCGGCGCAGTGCGCACGATGCGTGACCGAATCCTGGTGCTGTCGGGCATCGTACCCGCCGAGGTCGCTGCTGGCCCGCTGCCCGCCGGGGCTGCGGCACCTGCGCGTGTCCGCGGCAGATCGATGGTCTGAAACTTCAGAACCAACTAAGATTGCGGGCGCCCCGCACAACCCGAAGGGCGTGCAACCGCGCGTCGCTCATTCGGCGCTGCCTGATGTTGCTTGGACGCACCAGCGCATTGCCTAGCGCCGGAATGTAACAAGCGAAGGCCCGAAAATCAATGGCTTACGAAATAGACCCGGCAACCGACGAGAACAGTGCCGAGCCTGAACCCGGCCGCGGTGTCACCCACGTCACCGTGACCGAAGACGACGCCGGCACGCGGCT
>JAABQQ010000255.1 GCA_011391405.1 Gammaproteobacteria bacterium | reverse complement strand
GGCCCGAATCCTGGTGCCGGCTTCGGCTTCCCGGATCAATTCGAGCCCGACGAGACGACAAGCTACGAGGGCGGGCTCAAAGGTAAGTTCCTCGACGGCAGCCTGTCGCTGGACTTTTCCGCGTATTACATCGACTGGACGGACATTCAGCTGCAGCAGCGCGACCCGGTCTCCGGCTTTGTCTACTACTCCAACGCCGGCAACGCGACGAGCCAGGGCTTCGAGCTGAGCCTCGCCGCCGCGCCTGCCGAGGGCCTCGATATCACCGCGACCCTCGCCTACACAGACGCAGAACTGTCAGACCCGACGAGTGGCGGCATCGTGGCGGACGCCGGGGATGCACTGCCGTTCTCGGCCGACTGGACCGCTACGTTGTCGGTCGACAAGGAGTTTGCCATCAACGAGGACATGAACGGTTTCGTCGGCGGCACCTTCGCGTACGTGGGCGAACGCAGTGAGGAGTTCACATCGGACATCACGGTACCCCGCGTTGAGATGCCCTCTTACACCACACTGGACCTGCGCGGGGGAGTGACCTGGTCCGACTGGACCTTCAGCCTGTTCGCACGAAATGTGACGAACGAACTCGGCATCCTCGGCGCCGTCGCGGAAGTCGCTGACGCGTCGTCGGGCGTGTACCTGCTCAACGTCATCCGGCCACGAAGCTACGGGTTGTCGGTCACGAGGGATTTCTGAACCCCAGGCGCGGGCATCAGACGGTCGAGCAGGAAGGCCATCCGCAGCGCCATGGTGCCGGGATTGCCGAGGGCATCGCTGACGCTGTGCCCGCCCTGCTCGTCTTCGATCAACCAGGCCGTGGCCCCTGCCTCCTGCAGGCGCGCCACGAGCTTGCGGCCGTGGCCTGGACCTGCCCGGTCGTCGCGCGTCGAGATCGTCACCAGGAAGGGTGGGTAACGACGGCCGTCGCGGACGTTGTGCAGCGGTGAATAGCTGCGCAGGACTTGCGCCATCGCAGGGTCCGACGGATCACCGTACTCGTCGACCCAGAGCGGACCCATGCCCATCCGCGGAAACCCCAGCATGTCGGTGAGCGGCACGTCGCCGACGACTGCGCTGAAGAGGTCGGGCCGTTGTGTCCCAGCCACGGCCGCGAGCAGGCCGCCGTTCGAAACACCAAACACGCCCAGGTGCCGGGGGTCGGTGAATCCACTCGCCACCAGCGACTCGGCGACGGCGTAGAAATCGTCGTAGGAAACCTGCCGGTTCTCGCGCATTGCTGCGCGATGCCACGCCGAGCCACGTTCGCCGCCACCGCGGATCGCCGGCAGTACCAGGGCGCCGCCCCGCTCGAACCAGAGCTTGAAAGCCCGTCCGCCAACCCAGGAATCCAGGTAGGCGGGTAGAACGGAGACGCCGAAGGCGCCGTAACCGGTCATCAGCGTGGGCGTTGCGCCGCTGTTCGCAGGTTTCCTGGGCCGAACCAGAAAGTAGTCGATCGAGGTGCCATCCCGCGCGGCCGCCGAGCGGACCTCCACCGAAAAACGCGATGCATCAAACGCCGCGGGCTCTGCGCCGGCTAGCAGCGGCGCCCTGCCGGCACGCCAGATCTCCAGGCGGTCGGGACTGAGGAATCCGCTCGTACGAACCACGAGTTCCTCGGTGGCGGGATTCGCTGCGACCAGGAACTGCGAGACACCCGGCGAAGTGGCCGGAGCGGACTGCGCGGTCCAGCCCTCGGCAACTGGTGTTGCCGTAACGATGCGGCCCACGAGGTGACGCGTGACGACAAAATGGATCTGCGAGCGCGTTGCGTCGAAGCCGTGGAAAACGTCGGCAAGGTACTCGCCAGCCTCAGGGGTATACACAACCTGGAGACGGCGTTTCGGCGCAAGGCGCGGCGAGACGTCGTAGGACAGAACCGTCCCTGCCGGCACCTTCCGACCGTTCACCTCGCCTTTGGCGGTCAACTGTACGATCAGGTGTCGATCGGTCGTCGCGAGAACGCCAAACGGGCGGACGTTTCGCGGCAGGGGTACCTTCACCAACGTGCCTGATTGGCCGACCAGCGAGAGTTCGAAGGTGCTGTAGTCGATCGACCGAAGGATGACGCCCTGGCGCGCTCGGCCCGTGCCGAGGGCCAGCGGGCGGATCTCCGCGTCGCCCGGCTCCGCGCGCATCACCTCCTGCGCCGCCTCGATCGGCTGACCGCGTCGCCACAGGTACACGGCAGCAGCAAGCCCCGCGGTTGTGCGTGGCGATGCTCCCAGCGTGTGCGTGACAAGCAGCGCATCGCGGTTCAGCCAGGCCACCTGGCTGTACGAAGCCGGCAGCTGGTAACCTCCGGTGACGAAGGACCCGCTCGCCAGGTCGAATTCGCGCAACTCAGCCTCGTCGCTGCCGCCGACGGACAGTCGCAACATGCAGCGATCGTAAGCCGGGGGCAGGCAGACATCGCGGGGGCGGTCCCACTCGTTCGGCCACTTGAGTTCCAGGGGCGTGGCGTCAGCTTCGCGCAGGGTGGCTGCGTCGAGCACGTCACGCCAGGCGCCGAGTCGGCCATCACGCCCCACTGCGGCGACCTGCAGGACGCCGAAGGGTCGCCCGGCGTCGCGCAGCAGGCGGACGGCCTTTGTACCCAGCAGGGCCAGATCCGGGACCGGCGCTGCTGCCCGCAGCGCCGCGTCAAGTTCTGTACCCACCTTGGCCGACACAGGCAGCGACTCCAGCGCACGCCTCGCGGCATTGGTCTGCACTCGTGCCCACTCGAGTGCCCGTGGGTCCTGCGGCGTTTCCAACCATTCAAATGTGTCCGCGCTGGCGTCCTGCGCGCAGGGCGCTGTGCCCACAAACAGGATCGCCAGTACAGCCAGTCGTCGAAGAGAAGGCATGGGGGACGTACTCCGTCGCGTCATCGACACCGTGACATGACGCTGCCCGGCAAGGCGCCCTCAGGCCCGAGTTCTCACGCCGACATCCGCCGCGCCAGACGACCGCCTGCGGACCGGTCGCGGTCAGGCGGGCGGTTTGCCGATCAGGCTTTCGGTGTAGATCGGGAGTAGCTCGAGCCGGCGTTCACGCGTCTCCTCCAACCCGAGTGCGTAATAGCCAACCTGGTGAAAGTAGGTGATTCGTGCACGGACCAATGCCTCGGGGTCGCGATAGCCAACGTCCAGGAATACCTGATGGATGATGTCAATACGGTGCTGATCGACACGCTTGACCACCGCAGCGACTTTGCGCGACAGGCCCGCCCAATTCCGCACGGCGGCATCCCAGGCCGGGCTATAGCCTTTTTCATTCACCCAGATGTCGACAATGGTCCGGAACTCCGCGCGCCCGTTCCTGCCAGGTTCCTTCAGGACGTCCTCGAATGCCGCCGTGTTGGTTCGCACCCAGTCGTCGAGTAACGCGTCGAGCAGGTCCTGGCGACCCTTGAAATGCCAGTAAAATCCACCGCGGGTCACCTTGAGCGCCTCGGCCAGCGGCACGATGCGCACGGCGCCAATGCCGCCCTTGATGAGCGCCTTGCGAGCGGCAAGGATCCAGTCCTCGCGTGTCAGCGCCTCCCGCGGGGCGGCGTTGCGCTTGCCGCGGCTGCCCTTGGTCGGGCGCCGCGCCTTGCGCGTCCCCTCGCCTTCCGCCCGGGCGTAGTAGGCATCGTCCTTGGTCATGAGTTGTCGTCCGCGACGGGCAGGTGATTCCAAGACCGGCGGTCAGGAATTCAAGGATGGCTGCCAGCGCGATCCAGCGCAACAGCAGCGTCGACCCATCGCTTACAAGGAAACTCAGCAGTTGACCGAATCGAGGGACACGCGTCTTGCTTACGATGCGTCAGCAGCCAGACGCCGCCGAACACGCGCTTCGATCCGGCGACGGATGATCCCATGACGTCGCGCGTCGATCGGGAAGCGCCAGATCGCCAGCCCACAGATGAGGTAGATCATCGCCGGCAGGATGGCGAATGACAGGTGCAGGCCGAACAGCTGCATGCCCGTATTTATGCCCTTCACGTCGTAGTCCACCAGCGAAAGCATCCAGAACGCCACGCCGCCGCCGATGGCCGCCGCGGACTTGAGCAGCAGGCCATTGAACGCGAAGTAGATGCCGGCCTGATCGGCGCCGGTCTTGAGCGTGTCGTAGTCGGTGATGTCGCCGAGTACCGAACTGGGCGCCACCATCCATGCCGTCTCAATTAAACCAAGCGTGAATGCGTAGGCGAGCAACAGCGGCAGCGCCGAGTCGCCGGGTGGCACCAGCAGCGCAAGCGGCGTGACCAGCGCGGAGGCCAGGCAGCCCCCTGCCCAGACGCGGTGCTTGCCAAAGCGGTAGAGCAGCCGAAGCCACAAAGGCGCCACCACGATGCGCGTGCCCCAGGCCACGAGCAGCAGCAACGCAAACTTGGCACCGAGCCCAAGCGAATCGGTGAAAAGCAGTACCGTGGCACCCCAGGCCCCCGCGGCAGCCCCCTGCCCTAGCATCACTGCGGCGTACAGACGCAGCGGCTTGTTGACGCGCAGGGCGTTGCCGATGCTGCGAATCGAAGCTTTGGTCACCGCGAGGTTTGCACCCGTCGGTACGCGCCAGATGGCCAGCCCCATCAGCATCGGCAGCGAGAGGGCGATGACCCAGGCCGAGAAAGTCAGTACCTCCGCGCCAATGGTCGTCGAACCGGTCCACGGGGAGAGCAGGATCGGCGAGGCCATGAACAGGAAACCGCCGACGAAACCCATGGTCCCGCGCACAGTCATGATGCGGCTGCGCTCGTCATAGTCGCGGGACAGCTCGACTGCCCAGGCGGCGTACGGAATGTCGATCATCGTCCAGGCCGAAAAGAGCAGCACGCTCCACAGCAGGAAGTAGCCGGTGCCGGCTGCCGACGGCGGTGTGAACAGCTGCACGACCGCGATGCAGGCAATCGGGATACCCGCAAGAATCCACGGCTTGCGTCCGCCAAGCCGGGTCTCGGTGCGATCGGACAGCAGACCGATCAGCGGATCGGTGACCGCGTCATACAGCCGCCCGATCAGCAGCACCGTGCCGATCGCCGCGAGGCTGATTTGAGTGTGCTTGGCGTAGTATGCCGGCAGCACCATAAACACCGGCAGGTGCATGATCGCCAGCGCCACGTTAGGCGCAGCGAAGAGTGCGAGAACACTGAACCGCAGGCGGGCGGCGGCGCCAGAAACCCCGTCAGTCGAGACGTTGATCATCGCGCGCGATCGAAAGTGCGGCCGACGACCGCCGCCAAAACGGTCGCCCGCTGCGCACCATTGGCGCCGATCTCGAAGACAATTTGCGGTGCAGCGGGCTGCCTCGCGGCCGCACCTTGCCACTCCGGCTGACGGAACCGTATACGGAATCGATGCTCGGCGACGGGCTCCAGGTCGAAGTCCATGCGGTAGCCCCGCGCAAGCCGCCCGTGCAACTGCTCGCCATCGCGCTCGATCACAAGTTCACCGTCGGCGGGATGCTCGAAGACGCCGACGTATCGTCCGAGGTCGATGGCGGCCGGTACTGGCTCGGGTAGCGGCGCCGGCGGAGCCAGCGCGGCTGCAGCGGAAGCGAAGTACGCGGCCCAGTCGCGCGGCGGGAGGCCCAGCAGCGTGGCGGCCACACCATAGGCCGCCGGCATCGTGCCGCCGGAAGACGAGTTGCCATAAACGCTGACGCCGATCCCCGACCGTGGTAACAGCAGCGTGAACGCGGTGACGCCGTAGTCGCTACCTGAGTGGGCGACCAGCGGATGTCCCTCGAAGTCCGACGCCGCCCAGCCGAGCGAGTAGGCGCCCATGCGAGCGCCCGGGTAGACGAGCGTCAGGGCCACCGGATCTTTCCCGGGCTCCGTCACGGAGTGCGGTCGGTACGTTTCCCTGATCGCCGCCCGGGCAATTACCTGACGCCCGTCGACACAACCTTCGTTCAGGTGCAGACGCAGCCACTGGATCGCGTCCAGCCCGGATACGACCATGCCGCCCGTGCCCAGGAACTGGTCCGAGAATACCGCGTCGATGACGATCGCCTGGCCGTCAACGACCACGTGCCAGGCCGCCTGGTCAGGCAACTCCTCGCGTGCGGCAGCGCCGCCGGAGGTGCCGCTCATGCCGAGCGGCTCGAGGATGCGTTCGCGCAAGGTGGCCAGGAATCCCTTGCCGGTGACGCGACCCGCGGCCACGGCATTGGCCGTGTGCCCGTGGTTGACGTAGGTGCAGCGGTCGCGGAACGGATACTGCGGCGCCGTATGACGGAGGTTCTCGAACAGCAGTCGCTGCGGGAGTTGTGGATCCATCCCGAACTCGGTGAGTCCGGCGCGCGGCAGGCCGAGGCGGTTGCCGCCCAGGTCGCGCAGCGTCGCGTGGCTGGTCACCCACGGGTCGTACAGCTGGAACTCCGGCACGTACTTCGAGATCGGGTCGTCCCAGGAGACGAGTCCCTCCGCGACCAGCGACGCAACCGTCGCGGATGTGAATGCTTTTGAGCACGAGCCGATATTGAAGCTCGTCTGCGCCGTCACTGGCTCGCGAGTCGCGACCGACTTCACCCCATAGGCATAGTGATAACCGCGGTCACCGACGACGACGGCGATTGACGCGCCAGGTACCTGCGCAGCGCCGAGGTAAGCGTCGCACAGCGGCCGCAGGCGCGCATCCAGCAGATCGAGCGCAAATATTGTGGGCATTGCCTGTCAGTCTTTGATGGACGAAACGTGCAGCGGTGGATGGCGACCGCGCCAGGGCCGCGCGGCCTCTAGCTGCGCGCCCAGCCGCAACAGCGTCGCCTCATCGCCGACTCGCGCCGCGAATTGCACGCCGACGGGCAACCCATCCTGGCTCATGCCGAGCGGTACCGACATCGCTGGTTGACCGGTGGCGTTGAAGATTGGCACGAACGCTGCGAAGTGCCCAATGGCCGCATCGAACCAGTCAAGCATGGTCCGATGAGGCCCGTTGGCGTCGATGACGCCGAGTCGAGGCGCGGGCGTCAGATTCACGGGTGAAATGAACACATCGCAGTCCTCGAAGAATCGCTCGACCTCGCGCGCAAGCAGGAAGAGCTGCATCGTCGAGTGCCCCAGCTGCTCCATGGTCAGCGCACGGCCGTGTGCAAGCGTCGCGAGATTGGCAGTCTCGAGCGTGTCAGGACCCGCCGTGCGACTCGTAGCGGTCTGGAGCGCGGCGACTGCGTATGGAAAGTTGGCACACCAGACGTCGACGAAGGCGCTCCTGAACCGCTCCCAGTCGTACGCCGGTGCGCCGTCAATGACGTCGTGTCCAAGTTCGGCGCAGAGCCGGGCCGCGGCTTCGGTCGCGGCGCGGCAATCTGCATGCACGGCAACACCGGAAGGACTAGTCGTCGAGAATGCGATGCGCAACTTACCCGGGCGGGTGCCGACCTCCTCAAGGAATGGCCGCGCGGACCGCCCGATGCGATACAGCGCACCGGGCTCGTCGCCCTGCAGGACATCGAGGAACGCGGCGCAGTCTCGCACTGACCGGGTGGTGACATGCGCAATGCCGAGCCCGAAAATTCCACCAAAGGACTTCGGCCCCAGCGGTGTACGACCCCGGGTAGGCTTGAGCCCCAGCACGCCGCAGCAATGTGCGGGCGTACGGATGGAGCCGCCCCCGTCGGAACTCTGTGCAACCGGGACGACGCCGGCGGCCACGGCTGCCGAGGCGCCGCCAGACGAGCCACCGGTCATGTGCTCCGGATTCCAGGGATTGCGCGTTGGCCCGTGCAGCAACGACTCCGTCGTCGGCGCATTGCCGAACTCCGGCGCACTGGTACTGCCGAGGATCACGACTCCCGCACGACGCAGCCGCGTTACCAACTCCCCGTCCGCGTCCACAAGCAGATCGGGCGCGAGACGACTCGCGAGCACGGCTGGCTGGCCCTTCATGCCGACGCCTTCCTTTACTAGGAATGGCAGGCCGGCAAAGGGTGCATCGGGTCGCAGGTCGGCGAGCGCCGCGGCGGCGTCCGCCTCGGCACGCGACGCAAGGAAGTTGAGTCGTGGATTCAATGCCTCGATGGCCGTGAGCGCGCAGTCGTGCAGTTCGCGTGCCGACACGTCGCCGCGCCGCAGGAGCTCCATGAGGCCCAGCGCATCGTGCGCCGCGTACTCCGCCAGAGTCAGCATGACGGCCCGTATCTCAGTTGCGCCGGAGGCAGGCGTCGCTGCCGCTGGCCCGAATTCGCGCGAGCAGCTCGCCCATGTCCCGCAGGAACCACTCGGGCCGCTGCGGGTGCGCAGCATGAAAAGTCTCCGGATACTCGACGTGCCGTATCAGCTGGGGGTGCATTGCCTGCAGGCGCGCGTATTCCGGCGAGAAACTGCCAAAAGGCCCGGCGTCATCGCCCGTCGGGTCGATGATCAGCATCGGCACCTTCAGGTTTCGGTAGGTGATGACCGGATGGACTCGCCGCCAGCTCTGTGCCAGCAGCGAAAGCTCATGACCGCGGGCTGGGTCGACACTCGCCGCACCGTTCCCGAGCAGGCGTGCGGTGTCGGCATGGAACCGCCACGCGCCGGCGGCGTCCTGGCGCACGAAGCTGTGGAAGGTCGATGCAAGTTCGGGTTTTGCCTGCAGCAGTGGCAAGTATGGCAGGGCTGCCGCACGATACGCAGCGAACCGGTCGGTGACAGCCCAGTCCGTAGGCGGCAGGGCATCCATGAATGACTTGACGTTGGCAAACGTCCGCTCCATGCGGTTCTGCACGATCTCTGCGCCGCCATCCTCGAGCACCAGGGCGGTGGCTCGCTGCGGGTAGTTCTCGTAAAAAGTTGTGGCCACGCCGCCGCCCAGCGAAAGGCCACCGATCACGGCGCAGGCATGGCCCTTCTGGTCCAGCAGCGCCGCGATGTCGTCCGCAATATGTGCCAGAGAAAATTCGTAGCTCGTGACCTGCGTCTGGCCATGGCCGCGGTAAGTGATCGCGAACACATGGTAGCCAAGGTCGGCGAGGCCCTGACCGACCTGGGCCAATTCGAAACCGGTGCTGGTGCTGCCGTGCGACCAGACCAACGGCACACCGCGCGCGTCCCCCCACTCGAGATAGTGCATGCGAATGCCGTTGACATCGGCGAAGTGACCGTGCTCGCGGTCGATCGCCTCGTACTGTCGCAGGCTCGACTCGAACAGTGCGCGGTTGGACGGTGTGTCCGGGAAGGGGTCGGCCGGAACCGCGGACGGCTCCCCGGCAACTGCCGGAAAAGGCAACGCCATCCCCACCGAGCAGGCCAGCAGCAGTTCGCAGGCGAGTCGAATGCGCGGACGGAAATCCTTCATGGACGTCTCCTGCTCGGCGGCACACCGTTGGCCGGCGCTAGAAACTGTAGGTCAGGGTTACGCCATAGGAGCGCGGCGCCGCAAAGGACACAATGGTCTCCTGGTAACCGAGCAGCAGCTTCGGCACGGTCTGGCGGAAATTCGCATAGCGCTCGTCCGCCAGGTTGTTACCCCACAAGGCGACCTCGAAGCGTTGGTTGCGCAGGCCGACCCGCGCATTGAACAGCGTGTAGCCCTCGATCCTCGAGGTGTCAGAGTTCTCCGGGTTACCCTCCATGTCGTCACGGTAGGTTGCCTCGCCGCGCATGACCAGATCCCAGTGGTCAGCAATGGCGAAGCCGTACTGGGCAGCCAGCCAGCCGGTCACCTTGGGCGCAAGCACCAGGTCGTTCCCTGACAGATCCCGGCCAAAGGCATCTATGAACTCGTCGTAGGTGGCGTCCAGCAGACCGAGCGCGGCGCTCAACTCGAGCCCCTCCAGCGGCAGCGCGGTGACTTCGATCTCCAGGCCCTGGCTGGTGGCGGAGGCGGCGTTGTCGATGTAGTTCGAGCTCGTCGGCTGGTCGAACTGTGTCACCTGCAGGTCCTCGTAGTCCATGTAGAAGACCGCCGCGTTCAGCCGCACCCGCCGCTCCCACCACTCCGACTTGAGCCCGATCTCGTAATTGGTGACGAATTCCGGCCCGAAAGTGAAGTTCTCGGCGCTCGCGATGTTGTCTGCGTTGAAGCCGCCCGACTTGTAGCCGCGCGTGATGCGACCGTACACCATGGCATCCTCGTTCAGCCGGTAGTCGACGCCGATCGTCGGCGACCACTCCGACTCCGCCGACGTATCGTTCAGCGGCCCGACGGACGGGATGAAGGGCGGCACGCCCTGCTGATAGAAGAACGCATCCTTGTCCTCGTCCGTATAGCGGATGCCCGCGCTCAATGACCAGCGGTCGCTGAGACGGTAGTTGCCATGGGCAAACAATGCCCAGGTCGTAGTGTCGATATCCGGAGTCGTCAGGAACGTGGCGCCGTTGAGAGGGAACCCGGTCACCATCTCGAACTGGCTGCCCAGGATGAAGGGGGTAACGGCCGTGCTCTCTTGATCGCTGTAGTACGCGCCGACGACGTAGTCCAGTCGCTCGCCGACCGGCGAGGCCAGGCGCAGTTCCTGGCTCAGGTAGCTGCTGTCGCTCTCATAGAGTGTGTAGAACAGGTCCAGACCCACGCGGGCATTATCGATGTAATTAGGGCCATACCCTGACTCGCGGTAGGCGGTGATGGACGTCAATTCGTGGCCGCCGGCAAAACCATAATCGACCTGCAGCGAAACACCGCTGTTCTCCGATTCACTGTCCTTGGCTCCGCCCTCCACGGCGATGTATTCGACGACCGTGTAATCACCGGGAATGACGCCCAGCCCGGCCTCGCTCTCGGTGATTTCGGAGACGTACGGAACATACTCGCGCTTGTAGTAGTCGGCGCTCAGCAGCAGCTCCAGATTTTCCGCGGGCGTCGCCCGCAGCTGGAGTCGCGCCTGCACGAAGTCATAGGTGCCTTGCTGCGAGTTGTTCCAGACGTTGGTGGCGTAGCCGTCCGAGCTGCCCCACGTCCCGGCGAACTTGCCGTACAGCAGGCCATCGGAGATCGGGCCACTGATGAAACCCGCGACGCGCTGCGTGCCGTTGTTGGCCGCCTCGAGCGTCACGTTGCCCTCGAGTTCCTTGGCCGGCCTGCGCGTATTCAGGCTCATGGCGCCAGCGATCGTGTTCTTGCCGAAGATGGTGCCCTGCGGGCCGCGCAGCACCTCGACGCTCGCGATGTCCGGCAACTGCTGATTGTAGGTCTCAGACCGGCCGGTGTAGACGCCGTCGATGTACACGCCGAAGCCGCTCTCCTGGCCGACTGTGCGCGCGCTGCTGCTGATGCCGCGGATGGAGACTCTCCTCAGCTCATCGTAGTCCACAGCATCGAGCACGACATTGGCAAGTCGATTATCCAGCGACATCACATTGGTAACACCCATTTCCCGGAGCATCGTGTCCGTAAACGCGGCGATGGAGATCGGTACGTCCATCAGGCTCTCGTCGCGCTTCCGCGCCGTAACGATGATCTCCTCGAGCTGCAGCGCGCCTTCGGCGGAGGACTGCGCCAGCACCGGCGTGGCCGTCGCGGCGAGGAACAGAGCAAGCGCGATGCGGGCGGACAGCAGCCTGGAACCGGTGTTCATGGAACCCCCCTTGATCGATTGCTGAGACGGGCCGGTGTGAGTACCGACCTCGAACTGGACACTGTGTCTATCTGAGACTGCCATCGAACTGGACACTGTGTCAACATCGAATCCGCACAATCGTTTGTTGTGCGATGATCCGCGGTCTGGAACCGGCAGAGAAATCGATGACACCCCGCTACCACGGCCTCAGCTTCCACCTGCAAGCCCTGGCCAGAGACATCCCCAACAAGCGCAGTGCCGAGCACTCGCGCCTGACCATCCTGGCGGCAGCGGCACGCATGGCCGGGACGCAGGACTTTCCGGAGATGACGGTGCCGGACATCTGCCAGGCCTGCGGCATCTCGCGCGCCACGTTCTATCTGCACTTTGACGGCCGGGATTCGCTGTTTGCGGAGCTGATGCGCCAGCTGACGGCGCTCGAGAGCAGCCTGACGCCCAGCCTCGCCGCCTGCCCCGACGTGGCCGCCGGCATCCGTGCCATCGTCGACTGGTACATCGACGTGCACCTGGCCAACGCCTCGCTGTTCCACAACCTGACTTTCCTGCGGCGTACCAACCTGGAGATCAACGAGTCATGGCTCGAGCGGGCGCGCATCCTGCATCGCGCGGTTGCCGACGAGCTGAAGCGATTCCCGGAATGCCGGGCTCTGCCGCACGAACACGCCGACTTCGTGCTCGAGTTCTTCGGCGGCGGCATGAACAGCGTCGTCAGTCGGGTGAATACCAAGTTGCCGCGCAATCCGTACGTGCCCACCGACCTTGCAAAAGTGAAGGCCTCGGTCGCGCGATTGCTGTACCGGTCGCTGTTTGGCGCCGACGCTGCTGTCCCGGTGCCGGCGCCTCGTCGTCGCGTGCGGGCACGCTAAGAGTTATCAGCCCCAGACCTCGCGGGTGAACGGCTCGACCTGCCCGCCTCGGTAGACGATCCCCGGCAGCCGGTCCCGCCGGAGCAGCAGCGGTCCATCCACGTCCACAAAGTCGCACAGGCAGCCAACGACGACCGTGGGCGCCATGGCAAGCGAAGTGCCGGCCATGCTGCCGACCATCAGACCCAGGCCGCGCTCCCGTGCGGCGCGTGCGAGCAAGAGCGCGTGCGTGAGGCCACCGGCTTTGTCGAGCTTGATGTTGATCATCTGGTAGCGACGCGCGGCCTGCTCGAGTTCGCCGAGGTGCAGGCACGACTCGTCGGCGCACAGAGGCACTGGCGAGCGATAGCTCTCGAGTGCTTCGTCGGCGCCTCGCGCGAGTGGCTGCTCGATCATCTGCACGCCGAGGCCAGCGAAGGCCGGCGCGAGTATCTGCAGCTGCTCGAAGGTCCAGCCCTGGTTGGCATCCACGACCAGGCGCGCGTCCGGACGCGCGCGACGGATCGCCTGGATGCGCTCGAGGGGCTGCGTGCCATCGAGTTTCACCTTCAGCAGCGGCTGCCGCGAGGCAGAGGCTGCGTGCGCGGCCATCTGTTCCGGCGTCGCCTCGATGCCGATCGTAAAAACGGTCTCAAGCTCCTGGGGAGTCACCCCGGTCAGCTCCCAGATGCTGCGGCCGGTAGTCTTGGCCTCGAGGTCCCACAGCGCACAGTCGACCGCGTTGCGTGCCCCGCCCGGCGGCAGCAGCGACTGCAGCGCCGCACGGTCGATACCGGCCTCGATGCGCTGCGCAACGACCTCGACCTCCGCCGACATGCTCGCCGCGGTTTCGTCGTGGTAGTAGACGCCAAGCGCCTCGCCACGGCCAACCGCGCCGTCGTGCTCGAGTTCCACCACGACCGAGTCAAACGAGTTCCACACATGACCCGTGATGCGGAACGGTCGCGCCGCCGGCCAGCTTTCAACGTGCACGCTCAGTTTCATGCAGTGAACTCCTGCAACATTCTGTCGACGATCGGCCCGACGCCGTTCTGGATCGGATCCACGCAGGGCAGGCCAAACTCGCCTGCGTAGCGCGCAAGCAGCGCTGGCCGCTCGGCTGCCGGTACCTTGGACGTGTTGAGCGCAATACCGACGCAGCGGATCGCCGGGTTGGTCAGGCGCCCCACCTGCACCGTACGCTCGATCACCTGCGCAATCGTGGGCAGCAGAAAATCCGGCCAGCTCGCGATATGCGTCCGCAGCGGGTCGTGGCATACGACGAACGCGTCGGGCTGCGAACCGACCAGCAGGCCGACGGTCACCTGCAGGTAGCCAGGATGGAAAATCGCGCCCTGCCCCTCGACCATGTCCCAGTGATCCGCATCGTTGTCCGGCGAAAGGAGCTCGGCGGCACCCGTGATGAAGTCAGCCACGACGGCGTCCAGAGGTATGCCTCTGCCGGCGATCATGATTCCCGTCTGCCCGGTGGCGCGGAAATCGCTGGGCAGGCCACGGCGACGCATCTCCTGATTGAGCGCGAGCGCCGTGTATTTTTTGCCGCAGGCGCAGTCGGTGCCAACGGTCAGCAGCCGGCGACCCATGCGCTTGCGGCCGGTGCCCACCGGCAAGCCCGGTGGCGGCACCCGCACGTCGATCAGTCGGGCGCCGCCCCGCGCAGCAGCGTCAGCGAGTCCTGGGAGGCTCGCGAGCCGTACGTGCAGGCCGGCCACGATATCGACGCCAGCAGCAGCGGCATCGCATAGCGTTGCGACCCAACCGGCCGGCATGCCACCCCCGACGGCAGCAGAACCAACGATCAGACTCCTGACACCAAGGCGGACCGCCTGCTCAACATCAAGATCGGGCACGCCAGCGTCCACGGAACAACCAGCGAGGCGGACCTGACCGCTGCACCCGTCACGACGCCACTGCACCAGTCCGAGACCCGTCTTGGCGTAAGCGTCATCGGTGATGTCCCCAAGGAACACGACGTAGGGAAGATCGAATTGGATCAACTGGCGATTCACAAGAAGCCTCTGCCGTCGTTGACTGGTGGCCAGCGGACGATGCCCGTCGCGTGCGACGGACCTGTGACTACACCTGCACCGATATAGACGATATGTCTATGTCAGGTTCCCACGCCGGCGCTGACCATGTCAACGACCGGGTTGCTCCGGTCGATCGCTCGAACTGCGCGCAGATCCGCGAACAGAGTGGGGCCGGTCCCTAACCCCCTCCTGCCCTTCCTCCCCTTCCTGCCCTTCCCCTACTTCCTGTACTCCCTGTAACTCTTCTCTTCCACCAGGCTCGACCCCAGCTTGCTGTTGATGCGGCGCTTGATCGCCGCACG
>JAABQQ010000254.1 GCA_011391405.1 Gammaproteobacteria bacterium | reverse complement strand
ATTCAGGGCCGCAACGAGCAGGCGCAGGTCGTCCGCGCCAGCCCCCCGTACCGGAGCTGGCCAGCGCGGTGGCAACCGCTGGCTGCGGCAGCGGCCGTGGCCGGTCTCGCTTTCGTTCTCGTGCAATCGCTGCCGCGCGACCGCGATGTCGCGCCGTCGCTGCGGATGCAAGAACCGGTCACCGCGCCCGCCGCGGCGCAGGAGCAGGAGCAGGAGCAGCCGAGCATTCCTTCCTCGCGCGAGGCGATCGAGGCAAAGACCGAAAGTCCGCCTGCGCCAGAAGCCGATCAACGACAGCGGGCGGCGGCGGAAATGGCGGATCGAATTGCGCCGCACGCAGCAGCCGGTGCAGTCGCACCAGCTTCGGCACTTACACGGACAACGGCACCGGCCGTAGCAGAATCGTCAGCAACGGCAGCGGCAACAGACAATGTGGCGCCACCAGGCGCCGCGGACCGTGCCGCAAGGGTCGCGGCTCTCTATGCCGCGGGCGATATCGCCGGCGCGGCAGACGCACTGCGCGAGTTCCGTGCAGTCGATCCGGCCGCGGACTCCCACCTCCCGGAATCGCTGCGCGACTGGGCGCGGACAGTGGAGTGACAAAGGCTCACGTGGCCGCTCGCGCCGGCGAACGTCGATCCACTCGGCGTGCCACAGGCTGGCTAGTCGCAAGCCTGTCGCTGCTGTTGTTCGCGCCGCAAGCCGACGCCGCGCGTCGCTTCACCGAACTCGGGGCAGGGCGCGGGCTCGACGTCAACGTCGCGGTCTCCCTGCTGGTCGATCGCGACGGATTGCTGTGGGTCGGTTCGCGCGAAGGCCTGTTCCGTTACGACGGCTACCAGGCCACTGCGTTCCTGCCCGACCCGGAGCGCGCGGGCAGCATCAGCGACCAGGACGTCCGCGCGCTGCACGAAACCGACGACGGTGCGTTGTGGGTGTCCACCAACACGGGTGGCCTCAATCGTCGCGACCCGCGGACGGGCAAGTTCACCCAGTTTCATCACGACTCGAGGAACCCGCGCTCGCTGAGCGACGAGAGCATCTACGGCGTGGCCGAGGACGCCGATGGCCGGGTCTGGGTCGGCACGCAGAACGGCCTCAACCGGCTCGATGCGGACGGCCGCAACTTCGTGCGCTATTTCCACGCAAGCGGCAATGCGGCCAGCCTCGCGCACAACTGGGTCTATGCGCTGCACCGGGGGGCCTCGCGGCGGCTGTGGATCGGCACGGTCGGGGGCGGCATCGACCGGTGGGACAGCGCGGGCGGTAAGTTCGAGCATTTCCCGCTCGCGCAACTCGTCGACGGCGCCCGCGGGCTCGACGATGTGTTTGCAATTCACGAGGCGGCCGATGGCCGGGTCTGGGCCGGAACGCGCGACGGCCTGGTCGTGCTCGATCCCGCGCAGCGCACGGCAAAACGCGTCGACCTGGCCAACGATACGGGCACGCAGCCGCTCATCACGACGATGCACGCGGATCGCTACGGGCGTCTATGGATCGCGACGCTGGCGCACGGCGTGCTGATCGTCGACCTCGCGACGGGTGAGTGGACGCGCACGCATCCTGGCAGCGTCGGCGCCCCGGGCAACCTGCCGGCGCAGCCGCAGCTGAGCATTGCGACTACCGATCACATGCTCTTCGTCGGCACGTGGGGCAGCGGTGTTTACCGCGCCCCGCTCGATGAGCCGGAGTTCCGGCTGCTGGCGCCCGGCACCGATGGCGGCGGACTTCGTGACAAGAACATCACGGCAGTGCTCGGCCGGGTGTCTGCAGGGCAGCCCTGGGTCGGGAGCTTCGGTGGTGGCCCGCAGCTCGTGGACGTCGTGGCCGGGTCCGTCACCCCGACCGGCGGGTCGACGACCGATTCGATCCTGCAGGCAGGCGTGTTGAGTTTCGCCGTCACCCGGGACGACTCCCGGTTTGCCGGGTCGACCGCAGGCATCTACCGGTTCGCCGAGGACGGCAGCAACCTCGGTCTCGAGGCGTACGACGCGGATCGTCCCGACGGCATCGGCCAGGGCTACGTCGGGTCGCTGCTGCCGGCCGGCGAGGCTGGACTCTGGGTTGGCGTGGGCGGCAGTGGCCTGTTCCTGCGCGACGCAGCCAGCGGGCGCTACCGCTCCTATCGGCACGATCCCAACGTGCCGGACTCGTTGAGTGGCGATTACGTCACTGCCCTGGCCCCCGGCAAGAGCGGCTACGTCTGGGTCGGCACGCGTTCGAGCGGTCTCAATCTCTGTCACATCGAGCCCTGGTCCTGCGAGCGTTTCGACGGTCGCAGCGGCGGCGCGCGCAACCTGCGGCACTACCACGTGACAGCGCTGCGACGCGATCGTACCGGTGGCCTGTGGGTGACCACGGACGGCGGTGGCTTGCACCATGCGCAGGTGGACACCGCTGGTCGCGTGACCCGCTTCGAGCGCTGGGGCGTCGAACGCGGCCTCCTGAATGACGGGATCATGGCCGTCGAGGAAGACGACGACGGCTCGCTGTGGCTCAGCACGCGCCACGGCCTTTCCCGCCTCGATCCCGCCAAGGGCCGGGTCGTGAACCACGTCCTGCAATCCGGATTGCCGGTAAGTCACTTCAACACCGGCGCATCCTCGGCCGATACGGGCTTCGTGCACTTCGGCTCGGTCGAGGGCCTGGTCAGCATTCCGAAGGGCACGCCTCTGCGAGTCCGTCCGCCCTCACCGGTCCGCATCACGGGCATCGAGCGGCTGGCGAGTGGCGCAGGCCGGCAGTTGTCGCCCGGGGAACTGCTCAGCGGATTCGAGAAGAACATCGACGACGGACTCGCCGTGGAGTTCGCGGTACTCGATTTCGCGGAAACCCCGCACGACTACGAGTACCGGCTGCGCCCGCAGGACGACTGGACGTCGCTCGGCCGCCGCCGGCAGGTGACGTTTCTCGATCTCGCGCCCGGGCAATACCGTTTCGAAGTCCGCGGCCGGGACGTGTTCGGCCAGTGGAGCGCGAGTCCGCCGCTCGGTTTCGACGTCGTGCCGCCGTTCTGGATGACCCTCTGGTTCCGGGGGCTGGCGCTCGCCGCAATCGCAATGCTGATACTCGGTCTGCACCTCGCCCGGCTGCGCTCCCTGCGGCAACGCAATGCCGTGCTCGAGCAGCTCGAAAGTCAGCGCGAGCAGGCGCTCGCTCGTGCTCGTCGCAGCCAGGCGGAACTCGAGGAGGCCTACGCCGGACTGCGGCAGCTGACCGGCCGCCTCGAATCGGCGAAAGAGGACGAGCGCAGCCGCATCTCGCGGGAACTGCACGATGAGTTCGGACAGACACTCACCGCTGCCAAGATCAACCTGCAGATCCTGCGCAGCACTGCCGCCGACGCGACGGTGGCCCGGCGCCTGGAGGACTCGGTGACCATGGTGGACAGCATGATCCGCCAGGCGCGCGACATCGCCCGGGGCTTGCGGCCCCCGCTGCTCGACGAGGCCGGGCTGGTGCCCGCGCTCGACCATCACCTGAAGTCGCTGGCCGAACGTTCGGGCCTGCAGATCGAGCTCGATGCGGCCCCCGAGGTTGCTGGCGCGCCGCGAGGACTCAACACGACCGTGTTCCGCGTCGTCCAGGAAGCCGTCAGCAACGCGTTGCGGCATGCGCGGGCCACCCTGATTCGCGTCACGCTGCGTGCCGAATCGGATGCGCTGCGGCTCGTCATCGAGGACGACGGCGTGGGCTTTGATCTCGAGGCCGTCAGCCAGCGCGTCAAGCGCGGCGAGCACCTCGGGCTCCTCGGCATGACCGAGCGCGTGCGCAACGCCGGCGGGACCCTCGTGCTGGATTCGCGCCCCAGTGCCGGCAGCCGCCTCGAGGTCTCGGTGCCCTATGCGAAGCCCGGGGCCGACCCAGTCCCAGAGCCCCGGCAGCCCGCATGATCACACGGCGACGCATCCTGCTGGCTGACGACCATGCTCTCGTGCGCGCCGGCATCCGTGCGCTGCTGGAGAGCCTGCCCGGCGTCGTGGTCGTCGGCGAGACCGGCGACGGCCTCGAGGCCGTCGAATTCGTGCGGCGTGACCCGCCCGACGCCATCCTGCTCGACATCACGCTGCCGAGTTTGAACGGCCTCGAGGCGGCCGCGCGCATCGCCCGACTCAGCGTGCCAACCCGCGTCCTGATGCTCTCCATGCACGCCTCTGCGGAGTATGCCGCCCGCGCGTTCGCCGCCGGGGCCGCTGGTTACCTCAACAAGGACTCCGCGTTCGACGAGCTGGCAACGGCGCTGGATGAAATCTGCGCGGGACGGCGCTACCTTTGCCGCGCGATCGATGCCCAACAGGTGCAGCAGTTCGAGCGGCGCGCCGGCGCCGGGGAGTCGGAGCTCGACGCACTCACGCCGCGGCAACGGCAGATCCTGCAACTGATCGTCGAAGGACTGGGCACCCGGCAGATGGCCGAGCGACTTTTCCTGAGCGTCAAGACCATCGAGACTCACCGTATGCAGCTGATTCAGCGCCTGGGAATCTTCGACGTGCCGGGCCTGGTGCGTTGCGCGATCCGCAACGGCCTGGTCCCGCCGGAATCAGGCATTCCCCGATAGGCATCCGGCACGCCGGTCGTCAGATTCTCCCGTCATGGTCCATCGCCGTCCGTATCGGTACGGCGACCCGCCAGCGACGGAGATATTTTCGTGCCCAACCTTTCCCATTCGTTCCTGCGCTGGCCCGTGGCGCTCGCCACGGCGCTCGCGCTGCTGGGCGGCCCTGCGGCCCACGCGATGAAGCTGAAGCCCCAGAACCTCACGCGGCTCATCGCCGATTCGCAGAGCATCATCGCCGGCAAGGTCACCCACGTGACCGACGGCGTCACGCCAAACGGCATGCCGTACACCGAGATCACCATCGCCGTGGCCGACAGCGCCAAGGGTGAACTCCGCGGCGGTGCCAAGCACACCTTCCGGCAGTTCGGCCTGCTCAAGCCCCGCAAGATGCCTAACGGCAGCACGCTGGCCGCGGTGACACCGGACGGCTTCCCGAACTGGAGAGTCGGCGAGCAGGTCGTGGCGTTCATGTACAAGCCCGCGTCACGCACCGGCCTGCAGACGACGGCCGGCCTTGCGCAAGGCAAGCTGAACGTGCTCGACGGCCGCGTCCAGAACGAGTTCAACAACCGCGGGTTGTTCGACGGCGTGAAGGTCCAGGACGGGCTGCTGAGCGCGAAAGAGCGCGAGATGCTGTCGAGCCAGGGCGCCGTCGACGCTGCCACGTTCGTCGGCCTCGTCGGCCGCGCCGTGACCGGCAACTGGGTCGCGACCGGGGAGATGCGCTGATGAAATCGCTCATCACCAAGGCCGTCATGGGTCTCACGCTCGCTTGCGGCACTGCGCAGGCCGCCGGGCCTTTATACCTGCAGGACACGAGTCCGCCGCGGCCCTACGTCTGGGATACCAGCAAGGGTTCGATCCCCGCCTGGACCGACGGCGGCGGCGCGTTCACGTACGACTACGACGGCGTCACGCCGTTCATCACGATCGAACGCGCCAACGAAATCACCCAGTTCGCCTTCGACCAGTGGAACAAGGTGCCGACCGCCACCTTCCAGGCCGGGGTCGCGGGCACGATCAAGAACAAGACTGGCGTCACTGACGTGACTGGTGCGAATGCCGCGCAGTTTTACGAGAAGCAGAACGGCTACGGGTTCTGGGTGCTCTACGACACCGATGGCTCGATCCTCGAGGAGTATTTCGGTATCTCGCGCTATGCCGTACTCGGCATCGCGTTCCCCGAATGGACCGACGACGCCGGTCGCATCACCGAAGCCACGGCTCTCCTGAACGGCTGGTACGTGGACCAGGGCGACACCGCAGGCAACTTCGTCGCCGGCGTCTTCACGCACGAATTCGGCCACGCGATCAATCTCTCGCACTCGCAGGTCAACGGGCCGATGGTGTACCAGAGCTACACTTTCCAGCCCTACTACCCCGGCGTGCCGGGCTGCGTGGCGCCGGTGCATAAGTGGGACCACTGGGACGACGTGGGCGTGAACCGCGCCGATCCGGCCATCATCGAGACGATGTTCCCGTTCATCGACAGCCTGGCCGCCGTCGGCCAGGAGCAGAGCACGATCACGCACCCTGACGACATCGCGGGCATCTCGAACCTGTATCCCACGGCCAGCTACCGTGCGACGACGGGCGCGATCACCGGAGTCCTGCGGCTCAAGGACGGCCGCACCGAGTTCAGCGGCATCAATGTCATCGCGCGCAACGTCAAGGATCCGCTGCACGACGCCGTGTCGGCCATGACCGGCGACCAGACGCAGGGACTCGTGGGTCCGGACGGCCGCTTCACGATCCGCAACCTCACCCCGGGCCAGGATTACGTGGTCTACATCGAGGAGATCGTCGCGGGGGGTTACCCGACCCAGCCGAACATGCTGATTTCGCAGGGCGAGTACTGGGACGTGGCCGAGGGCAGCAATCCAGCCACGGACCGCCCCTGCAACAAGACGACGATCCGCGCTGAGGCAGGCGTCACCAAGACGGCCAACATCACGTTCAACGGCTACCAGCAGGGCGTGCAGTTCACGCCGATCGTCAGCGCCTACCTGACGGATCTCGCCAAGAACGGCCGCAGCGCGGCGGGCCAGTCGGGCCCGACCGTCTTCACGTGGAACCAGTCTCAGGGCTTCAACGTGCTGCCGCCGGAGCTGGTGGCGAACAACTCGAGCATGACGCGCAACGGCCAGTGGATCACCGCCAACGTCGACTTCGATGGCAACGGCATCAGCCAGGCCGCGCTGCGCTCGTCCAACGGTGCGGTCGTGTCGATGGGTGACATCAAGAATCGCGACACCTGCGGCGGCAGCAGCGAATGGGGCGCGTCGAGCAGTTACGGCTGGGCGGTGGATGACACCGGCAGAAAGGCCGTGGGCACCGCTTACATCGACCGTAATCGCGATGGCGTCTGCGAGTCACCGTATCTCGGCGAAATCGTGCCGTTCATCTGGGACGCGAAGCGCGGCATGCGCGAGCTGGACACGTCGACCCTGCCGGTCGCGGAACTCCCGTGGATCCGCGCGCACGCTATCTCTGGCAATGGTGATGTCGTGCTCGGCACGTCGAACTTCCAGTACGCCTACGCCTGGGTCAAGGAAGGCAAGGCCATCAACCTCACCGAGCGTTACGGAGCCGACCCGGGGGCCTATGCTGTGAGCTTCAACGGCCGACGCGTGGCACTCAGTCTCTTCGACACCAACACCTACCAGGGCAAGGGGGTCGCGCTGTGGGACTACGCCGGCGGGCTCACACGGATCGGGTCACTCAAGTGGTGCAAGGACGTGCCGTACGTCAGCTGGTTCGCCGGCGATCTCTGTGAATCGATGTCCAGCGAGGAGATCGAGGCGCAGGTCGGCATGCCGCCGCTGGAAATCTTCGACATGAGCGACGACGGTTCGATCCTGGTCGGCCGCTCCGGTTCGTTCTTCACGGGCTTCGTCGGCGCACTGTGGATCGAGCGGATCGGCTGGATGACCTGGGACGACTTCTTCCGCAAGCAGGGCGTCGTCGAAGCGTCGAACATCCCGTTCTCGAACCCGATCTCGATCAGCGGCACCGGCACCGAGGTCGTGGGCGGCATCGTGGGCGCCTCGTTCTCCTGGCTGGTGAACATGAACCAGGTGTTCGTGTGCGAGCGCGGCAACTCGATCCAGGCCGGCTTCCCGAACGGCCTGCGCGCGAAGATTGCGGCGGGCGCGAAGCTCGGACGCTGCGAGCATCTCGACGACTGACGCGTAGAGACCAGCACAACCGGTCCACGGTGAAGAGATGCGAACGGACTGGGGGCGGAGGCAACTCCGCCCCCATTTTTTTGGCTGGCGTTGGTCGGGGACGGTGCGCCGCGCGCCCACGTCGAGCGCGGGCCTCCGCCTGCGGGCGGACGAGTTGACAACACCGCTGGGAACAGTAAGCTAGTAATGACTTACTTACTTTGGATCCGCTCATGAAATCCCATCCGAAGCACCTCCCCGCCGACGAGCGTCGTGCCGTCACGGTGGAGGCAGTCGTCGCACTCGCTGCAGACCAGAATCCAAGCGAGATCACGACGACGGCGATTGCGAAGCAAATGGGGCTGACGCAGGGCGCCCTCTTCAAGCATTTCCCGACCAAAGAATCGATCGTCGAGGCAGTCATGGATTGGGTGGCAGAGCGGCTGCTGTCCCGGGTGGACCGTGCGATGGATGCGGCGCCGTCTCCCGTCGCGGCGATCGAGGCTGTCTTCACGGCACACGTCGAATTCGTCGCCGAGCATCCCGGCGTGCCGCGGATGCTGTTCGGCGAGCTGCAACGCGCCGAGCGGACGGCGCCCAAACGCATTGCGCAGACGATCATGCGCCGGCTGCGTTCGCGTCTGACCCGCCTCATCGAGGAAGGCAAGGCTGCCGGTGCACTCTCGCCGACGCTCGACGCCGACGCGGCGGTCACCTGCCTGATCGGCATGGTGCAGGGACTGGTGATGCAGTCGCTGCTGGTAAACGACGTCGGCCGCATCCGTCGCGAGGCGCCCCGCGTCTTCGCGATCTACCTGCGCGGTATCGGGAGTCACCCGTGAAACGCCCGCCCCTGCAACGCCGCACGCTGGCCTTGATCGCAGTCCTCGTGCCGCTGCTCGTCCTGCTGGCGTACGTGGCCCTGCGCTCTGGGCCGCTGGCTCCGGTGGCGGTGACGGAGACCCGCGTGGAATCGCGTGCGATCCGCCCGGCGCTGTTCGGCATCGGCACGGTCGAGACCCGTTACACGTACCGCATCGGCCCGACGTTTCCCGGTCGCCTGGCGCGCCTCGACGTGCACGTGGGCGATCATGTAGTGGCCGGACAGGTGCTCGGCGAAATGGATCCCGTCGATCTCGATGATCGGATCCGCGCGCAGGAGGCGGCGCTCAGGCGCGCCGACGCCGCTCTGCTCGAGGCGCAAGCGCGACAGTCTTACGCCGCCGCCCAGGAGGCGCGCTATGCGCAGCTGTTCGCCGCCCGCAGCACGAGCGAGGAGATCCTCGCGACGAAGCGGCAGGAACTGCGGATTGCGGACGCTGCGCTTGCGGCCGCGCGCGAAGAACGCACGCGAGTCGGCGCCGACCGCGATGCACTCGTGTCGCAACGCGCCAACCTGAAGCTCGTCGCACCCGGTGATGGCCTGGTCACGCTGCGCGAGGCCGATCCGGGCACGACCATCGTCGCCGGCGAAGCCGTGGTGGAAGTCATCGATCCCGCGAGCCTGTGGATCAACGTGCGTTTCGACCAAGTCAGCGCGTCGGGACTCGCCGCCGGCCTGCCGGCACGCATCGTGCTGCGTTCACGCAGCAACGAGAGCCTCGAGGGGCGCGTGCTGCGCATCGAGCCCACGGCGGATGCCGTCACCGAGGAAATGCTGGCCAAAGTGGTGTTCGCTGGCGTCCCCGCGCCGCTGCCGCCGCTCGGTGAACTCGCCGAGGTCACGATCGACCTCTCGGCGTTGCCCGCTGCGCCGGTCATCCCCAATGCCGCCGTGCAGCGCCAGGGCAAGCAGGTGGGTGTGTGGCAGATCCGGAACGGCCGGCCGGAGTTCGTGCCGGTGAAGCTCGGTCGCTCCGGTCTCGACGGCGACGTACAGGTCATCGACGGCCTTGTGGAAGGAGCGCGGATAATCGTCTACAGCGAGAAAGCGCTCGGCCCGCGCAGCCGCATCCGCATCGTGGAACGCATTGCCGGGACGTCGCGATGATCAGCCTCGCGGGCCGGGACATCCTGCACTCCTGGGGCAAGTTCGTGTTCACCGGCTTCGGGCTGGGCCTGCTGATCGGGGTCACATTGGTCATGGCGGGCGTGTACCGGGGCATGGTCGATGACGCCAAGGCACTGCTCGACAACAGCGGCGCCGATCTCTGGGTCGTGCAGCAGGACACGCTCGGCCCCTACGCCGAGCCGTCCAGCCTCAACGACGACCTGTATCGCACGATCCTCGCGCTGCCGGGCGTCGCCGAGGCGGCGAACGTGACCTACCTGACGATGCAGGTCCGCCTGGACGAGCGGGACGTGCGCTCCATGATCGTCGGCATCGTCCCCGGCCCGACGCGCGGCGCGCCCGGCTGGCCACCGTACCTCGTGGCCGGGCGCCAGATCACGCGCGGGCACTACGAGGCCGTGGCCGACGTCGCCACCGGATTTCAGCTGGGCGACCGCATCGGGATCCGCCGCAACCAGTACACCGTCGTCGGGTTGACGCGGCGCATGGTCTCCTCAGGCGGCGACCCGATGGTGTTCATACCGCTCAAGGACGCCCAGGAAGCACAGTTCCTCAAGGACAACGACGCCATCTGGCAGAGCCGGCGGCGTACCGCAACGAACCCGGCATTCGACCGCGCGGGCGTGCCCGGCCTCCTCGACGCCGTGCTCGACTCGCAGTCGAGCAACAATTTTGTCAACGCGGTCCTGGTGCGGCTGGACGCCGGCGCCGAGCCGGACGCGATCGGGGCTGCGATCCGCCGCTGGCAACGCCTGACGGTCTACACGCGGCCGCAGATGGAGCAGATCCTGGTCGGCAAGCTGATCGCCACCTCGGCGAAGCAGATCGGCATGTTCCTGGTCATCCTCGCGGTCGTCAGCGCCGCGATCGTCGCCTTCATCATCTACACGCTGACGATGGACAAGATCCGCGAGATCGCCGTGCTGAAGCTGATCGGCACGCGCAACCGCACCATCGCCGCGATGATCCTGCAGCAGGCGATCGCCCTCGGCGTCATCGGGTTCGCGGTCGGCAAGATCACTGCAACCTACGCGGCGCCGCTGTTTCCCAAGTACGTGCTGCTGATGCCGCAGGACTCCGTGGCGGGTTTCCTGGCCGTGCTGGCGATCTGCGCGCTCGCGAGCCTCATCGCGATCCGCATGGCGCTGCGGGTCGACCCTGCCGCAGCGATCGGAGGCTGAGATGAGCGGCAATGGCATCCGCATCGAGGGGCTGCGCAAACGCTATGGCTCAGGCGACACCGCCGTCGACGCGCTGAAGGGCGTCGACATGCAGGTGGCGCCGGGCGAAGTCGTGGGCCTGATCGGGCCGTCCGGGTCGGGCAAGAGCACGCTGCTGAAGTGCCTCGGTGCGGTCATCGATCCCAGCGCCGGGCGCATGACGCTCGGCGACGAGCTGATCTACGACGAGGGCTGGCGGGTGCGCGACCTGCGCGCGCTGCGCCGCGACCGGATCGGCTTCGTCTTCCAGGCGCCCTACCTGATTCCGTTTCTCGACGTCACCGACAACGTCGCGCTGCTGCCGATGCTGGCGGGAGTGCCAAACGAAGAGGCACGGTCCCGCGCGCTCGAACTGCTGTCGGCGCTCGACGTCCAGCATCGCGCGCGCGCAATGCCCACGGAGCTCTCGGGCGGCGAGCAGCAACGCGTCGCGATCGCGCGCGGACTGGTCAACCGACCGCCGGTGATCCTCGCCGACGAGCCCACGGCGCCGCTCGACAGCGAGCGCGCCATGGCGGTCATCCGCATCCTCAACGAAATGGCGCAACGCTACGACACGGCGATCATCGTCGTCACGCACGACGAGAAGATCATTCCGACGTTCAAGCGCATCTACCACATCCGCGACGGCGTGACCCACGAGGAAGCCGGCGCAGGCCGGGGAGTCGAATGATGCTGCACGCTCATCGAAACAGCGGTTCGAAAGCCGGCCGCGCACCGATTCGAACCATCGCGACATGGACGCTCGCGGCATCGATTGCCGGCTGTGCTGCGGGACCGGACTTCGAACGCCCGGCCCCGCCCACCACTACGCAATACACGACGACGCCCGTACCGAATCAGACTGAATCCGCACCCGTCCGCTTTGGCGAAGCGCAGCGAATCGTCAGCGGCGGTCCGGTCGAGGCCGAGTGGTGGCGCGCGCTCGGGTCACCCCGGCTCGACGCGTTGATCGAAACGGCGCTCGCAGCGAACCCGACGCTCGCAGCGGCGCGTGCCACATTGCGACAGACGCAGGAGCTCGAGGCTGCGCGGGCCGGGTCCACGCGCTATCCGCAGGTGGACGCCGGCGTCGGCGCCCGGCGCCAGCGTCTCAGTCCCAGTACGCTCGGGCTCGCCGGTGAACCGCGCGAGTTCGATCTGTACGACGCCGGCGTCGCCGTGCATTACGAGCTCGACCTGGCGGGTGGCAACCGGCGCGAGCTCGAAGCGCTGGCCGCGCAGGTCGACTACCGTCGCTATGAGCTCGAGGCCGCACGCCAGGCCCTGGTCGGCAACGTCGCGGCCGCCGCCATCACCCGGGCGCGTCTCGCTGCGCAGATCGCAGCCAGCGACGCCATCCTGCTGGGACAGGAAGACCAGCTGCAGCTCGCCCGCGAGCGCGTACGCCTGGGGAACGCTGCGCCGGATGAAGCACTCGCACTGCAGACGGTGGTGGAGCAGACGCGCGCCGAGCTGCCTGTGCTGCGCCAGCAAATGCAGCACACCGATCATCTGCTCGCGGTGCTCGCCGGGCAGACCCCGGGTGCCGGCGGCATTCCGGAGTTCACGCTCGACGATTTCACACTGCCGTCCGAGCTGCCGCTGCTCGTGCCGTCCAAACTCGTGCGTCACCGTCCGGACATCCGCGCCTCCGAGGCGCTGCTGCACCAGGCCAATGCCGAGTACGGGGCGGCGGTGGCGCGGCTCTATCCGCAGCTCGACCTCAGCGCCAGCCTCGGCAGCCAGGCGTTGAGCTCCGGCGCGTTGTTCGGCAGCGGCTCGGCGGTCTGGAGCATCGTCGGCCAACTGAGCCAGCCGCTGTTCAATGCCAGCCTGCCCGCCGAGAAGCGCGCCGCACTCGCGGCATTCGACGCGGCGGCCGCGCATTACCAGGGCGTGGTGCTCGAGGCCCTGCGCAACGTGGCGGACACGCTGCGTGCGGTGGAAAACGACGCGCTGGTGCTGGCGGCGCTCGCAGCCGCCGACGAAGCCGCCCGCGGATCGCTACGCGCCGTCGAGCAGCGCTACCTGCACGGCGCGGCCAGCTATGTGGAGCTGCTGGTCGCGCAACAGCAGGCACAGCGGACCCGCCTGGACCTTGCCGGCGCGCAGGCGCAGCGACTGGCCGACAGCGTAGCCCTGTACCTGGCCATCGGCGCAGGGTGGAGCGAACTCAAACCAGGCTGATGTGCCGCCGGGGGTGCGCCGACCGACATCGCCGCTGGAGTTCACGCCCATGGAACCGGCACCTGCAAAGAGGATCAGACGTCGAGGTTCGACACCAGCAGCGCATTGCGTTCGATGAACTCACGCCTGGGTTCGACTTCGTCACCCATCAGCGTCGAGAACAGTTCGTTGGCGACGTGGGCATCCTCGATGCGCACCTGCACGAGCCGGCGCGTTTCAGGATTGATGGTCGTGTCCCAAAGCTGCGCCGGGTTCATCTCGCCGAGGCCCTTGTAGCGCTGGATCGTCTGGCCGCGACGCGCTTCGTCGAGCAACCAGTTGATGGCTTCCTTGAAGCTGTCGACAGTCTGCTCGTTATCGCCGCGACGCACGATGGCGCCTGCACCGAACAGCCCGACCAGCGTGCGCGAGAGGTCCGTGATCCGACGGTACTCGCTTGAACTGAAGAACTCGCGGTGCAGGTGCTTCTCGACTGCATTGCCGTGTTCGACACGCGTGACGACGAGGTGCGGCGGCGTGCCGGGCTGCAGCGTCACGGTGTAATGACGCCCGGCCTGCGGCAAGTCGTTCAGCATTTTCTCCAGCTGCGCGCCCCAGGTGGTGAGCTTCTCAGGGTCCTCGCGATCGGCAACGCCGATCTCCGGCAGGTGCAGCATCTGCTCGAGCACATGCGAGTCGTAGCGTCGCGGCGACTTGCGCACCGCGTTCTGGAAATCCATGTACTTGCGGGCCAGCGTTTCGAGCGCGCCGTCCTGCATCGGCACCGATGAGTCGCGAACCACGAGCGAAGCGCCTTCAAGGGCAGTGCGCAGCAGGATCTGGTTGAGCTCGACGTCGTCCTTGACGTAGTTCTCGCTCTTGCCCTTTTTCACCTTGTAGAGCGGCGGCTGCGCAATGTAGACGTGGCCGCGCTCGATCAGGTTCGGGATCTGTCGGTAGAAAAAAGTGAGTAGCAAAGTCCGGATGTGGCTGCCGTCAACATCCGCATCTGTCATTATTATGATACGATGATACCGTAATTTAGCTAAATCCAGTTCATCCTTTCCAATGCCGCACCCGAGCGCGGTGATCAGCGTGCCGACTTCAGCCGACGACAGCATCTTGTCGAAGCGCGCGCGCTCGACGTTCAGGATCTTGCCCTTCAACGGCAGGATCGCCTGCGAGCGGCGATCGCGCCCCTGCTTGGCGGAACCGCCTGCGGAATCGCCCTCGACGATGAACAGCTCGGACTTCGCCGGATCTTTTTCCTGGCAGTCCGCCAGCTTGCCGGGCAGCCCCGCGATGTCGAGTGCGCCCTTGCGACGAGTGAGTTCGCGCGCCTTGCGCGCTGCTTCACGTGCACGCGCTGCATCGATGATCTTGTTGACGATGGCCTTTGCCTGCGCCGGCTGCTCGAGCAGGAATTCGCCGAGCTTTTCGCTCGCGATCGCCTCGACCACGCTTTTCACTTCGGACGAAACCAACTTGTCCTTGGTCTGCGACGAGAACTTCGGGTCGCTCAATTTCACCGACATGACAGCGGTGAGACCTTCGCGCGAGTCGTCCCCCGTGGTCGGCACCTTGTCCTTCTTGTTCGCCATCTCGCCTTCGATGTAGTCGTTCAGCGTGCGCGTGAGCGCTGCGCGGAAGCCGGCCAGGTGC
>JAABQQ010000253.1 GCA_011391405.1 Gammaproteobacteria bacterium | reverse complement strand
ATAACGTTTTTCTTCCGGGCGCCGCACGCCCGCAAGTTCCGCCGAGCACCCCGTCGTGAAGCCCGCCGAGATCGACATCCGTTCGCTGGCACCGAAGGTACGCACCGCGCTCGAGGCGGTCAGCGTCCTCGCGCCGAACGAACATACCCTGCGCAGCGTCGAGCTGATGGCAGCACTCGCGCAATTGCAGGCGGACGACGACGTGCTCCTCGCGGCGCTGCTCGTGCCGCTGCGCCAGGGGGGGCTGGTCGACGAGCCCCGGGCGCTCGAACTCTGCGGGGAACCGGCCGTACACCTGGCGCGGGAACTCGAGCGCGTCGGCGACAGCGGCATTCCGCCTGGATGGAACCCGGGCCAGCACCTGCGTCCCGAACAGGCCGAGGGGCTGCGCAAGCTCCTGCTCGCCCTGGCGTCCGACGTCCGCCTGGTCCTGATCCGGCTGGCGCTGCAGCTCGTGCGCATGCGCGGCATGAAATCCGCACCCGAGACCGAGCTGCGCCGTGCTGCGCTCGAGGCGCAGGAAATCTACGCACCGCTCGCGAACCGCCTCGGCATCTGGCAGTTCAAGTGGGAACTCGAGGACCTGGCTTTCCGCTTCAGCGCCCCCGAGGACTACAAGCGCATCGCCGGCTGGCTCAAGTCCAAGCGCGCCGAGCGCGAGCAGTACATCGAGGACGTGAAGCGCGAGCTGAGCCGCGAACTCGACCAGCTCGGCATCCGCGGCGAGGTCACCGGCCGACCGAAACACATCTACAGCATCTGGCGCAAGATGCAGCGCAAGTCGCTGCAGTTCGACCAGGTCATGGACGTGCTCGCGGTCCGCGTCATGGTCGACACGATCGCCGAATGCTACGCGGCGCTCGGCATCGTCCACGGCCTCTGGCACTACCTTCCGGGCGAGTTCGACGACTACATCGCGACCCCCAAGGGCAACAATTACCGCTCGCTGCACACGGCGGTCATCGGGCCCGGCCAGCTGCCGCTCGAGGTGCAGATCCGCACGCGCGAGATGCACGAGCACGCCGAACTTGGCGTCGCGGCACACTGGCAATACAAGGAAGGCCGCAAGGTCGAAGCGAGCTTCCAGCAGAAGATGGTCTGGCTGCGGCAGCTGCTGGAACCGTCGCTGCGCGAAGGCGCCGAGCCTGACCTGCTGGCAGGCCTGCAGGCGGAAGTGTTCGAAGACCGGGTGTTCGCGTTGAGCCCCAAGGGCGAGGTCGTCGACCTCCCCAAGGGCGCTACGCCGCTCGATTTCGCCTACCAGGTCCACACCAACCTGGGGCATCGTTGCCGGGGAGCGCGCGTCAACGGGCGCATGGTGACGCTCGACTACAAACTGTCCAACGGCGACACCGTCGAAATCATTCCTTCCAAGCAGCCGCACCCGAGCCGGGACTGGCTGCTGCCGCAACTCGGCTTCCTGGCGTCACCGCGCAGCCGTGCGAAAGTCCGTGGCTGGTTCCGCAAGCAGGACGAAGCGCAGAACCGCGAGCAGGGGCGGCAGATGCTCGAGCGCGAACTGGACCGGCTGGGTGTGCGTGCCCCGCCGCTGCCGGAGATCCTGGGCGACCTGGGACTCGCAAATTCAGATGCGCTCTACCAGGGCCTGGGCGAAGGCGACATCACGCTGGCACAGGTGGCCGGCGCGGTGCATCGCCGGTTGCATGAGCGCCAGGAGGTGCAGCGCGGCCCGCGGCTCTCCAAGCCAGCCGCGCATGGCGGCTCTGCAGGCATGGTCATCGACGGAGTCGGCGACCTGCTGAGCACGATTGCGCGCTGCTGCCGGCCCGTGCCACCCGAGGAAATCCTCGGCTACATCACGATCGGCCGGGGCGTGAGCATCCATCGCGCAAGTTGTTCGAATCTGCTGCGGCTGCGCGAGGTCAACCCGGAGCGCGTGCTGACGGTGGACTGGGGCCGGCCGTCGGCGGAGCGAACCTTCCCGGTGGCCATCGTGATCGATGCGTACGACCGGCGCGGACTCGTACGCGACATTTCGGGCGTGCTTGCGGACGAGCACATCAGCATCGAGGCGATGAACACCGTGACGGACGCGGCCGACAACACGGCCGCGGTCGACGTGACCGTGAAAGTGCACGGTCTCGAAGAACTGAGCCGCCTGCTCGCGCGGTTTTCGTCGTTGCCGAACGTGATCCGGGCGCGACGGCGGCATTGAGCTTCGTCAGCGATTAGGGAAATCGATCGCGCGTTTGTCGGCCGCGAGCGCCGCTTCGTGCAGCGCTTCGCTCAGCGTCGGATGCGCGTGCATCGTGCGCTGCAAGTCCTCGGTGCTGGCCGAGTACTCCATCGCGAGCACGGCTTCCGCGATCAGTTCGCCCGCCATCGGGCCGATGATGTGGACGCCGAGAATCTCGTCGTCATCCTTGGCCGCGATGACCTTGCAGAATCCGGCGGGTGCTTCCATCGCGCGGGCGCGGCCGCTCGCCATGAACGGGAACGAGCCGACCTTGTAATCACGGCCGCTCGCCTTGACCTGTTCTTCGGTCTGGCCGACCCAGGCGATTTCCGGCGCCGTGTAGATCACCGAAGGCACCGCCTTGTAGTTCACTTCGGAGTGCAGGCCCGCGATGAGGTCGCCGACCATGACGCCCTCCTCCTTGCCCTTGTGCGCCAGCATCGGGCCGCGCACGACGTCACCCACGGCCCAGACATTGCCGGCGCCCGTGTGGCATTCGTCGTCGACCTGGATGAAGCCTCGCTCGTCGAGCTTCACGCCAGTGCCTTCGCCGAGCAGCCCATCCGTGAACGGCCGGCGGCCGATCGCGACGACGACCTTGTCGACCGTCACCGTCTGCTCGCCCTTGGCGTCGGTGTACTTGAGTGTCACGCCATCCTTCTTGACGTCCGCGCCGCTCACTTTCGCGCCGAGGTGGATGTCGAGACCCTGCTTGTTGAAGTGCTTCTGCGCTTCCCTGGCGACGGCCTGGTCGGCCATGGCCAGGAACACCTCCATGGCCTCGAGTACGACGACTTCTGCGCCGAGTCGGCGCCAGACGCTGCCGAGCTCGAGACCGATCACGCCGGCGCCGATGACGCCGAGACGCTTCGGCACCGATCCGAACTCGAGCGCGCCCCATGAATCGACGACCTGCTTGCCGTCGAAGGGCAACGACTTCAGCGCCATCGGCTGCGAACCCGAAGCAAGCACGACGTGTTTCGCAATGAGTTCCTTCTTGCTGCCGTCGGCCGCGGTGTATTCGACACGGTTGCCGGCCAGCAATTTGCCGTGGCCCTGCAACGCCGTCACGCCGGCGGCCTTGAAGAGCCCGGTGATGCCCTGCGTCGACGCCTTGACGATGCCTGCCTTGCGCTTCTGCATCGTGGCGATGTCGAACGCGAGACCCGTCGCGGAAATGCCGTGCGCCGCGAATTCTGCGTGCGCGCGGTGATAAAGCTCGGACGACTCGAGCAGCGCCTTCGACGGAATGCAACCGGCGTTGAGGCAGGTGCCGCCGAACGCATAGGTGCCGTCGTAGTTCTTCCACTCGTCGATGCAGGCGACCTTGAGCTTGTTCTGCGCCGCGCGGATCGCGCAGGGATAGCCGGCAGGGCCGGCGCCGATCACGACAACATCGTACGAGTCAGACATGGGAACTCCGATTTAGATCTGCAGCAGCAAGCGTGAGGGATCCTCCAGCGAGTCCTTGACCGACACCAGGAACTGCACGGCTTCCTTGCCGTCGATGAGCCGGTGATCGTATGAGAGCGCGAGGTACATCATGGGACGCACGACGATCTGGCCGTCGACGACGACGGGCCGCTCCTGGATCTTGTGCATGCCGAGGATCGCGCTCTGCGGCATGTTGAGGATCGGCGTCGACAGCAGTGAGCCGAACACACCGCCATTGGTGATCGTGAACGTGCCGCCTGTCAATTCCTCGAGCGTAAGCTGTCCTTCCCGGGCGCGTGTCGCGTACCCGACGACCGACTTCTCGATCTCGCCGAAACCCATCTGGTCCGCATTGCGCAGCACCGGCACGATCAGTCCGCGTTCCGTCGAAACGGCGACGCCGATGTCGTAGTACTCGTGGTAGACGACGTCGTTGCCGTCGACCGACGCGTTGACGACCGGGAAGCGCTTCAGCGCCTCGACGCACGCCTTGACGAAGAACGACATGAAGCCGAGTCGCGCGCCATGCTCCTTCTCGAATTTGTCCTTGTAACGCGCGCGCAGCTCGTTGACCGCCTTGAAGTCGACCTCGTTGAACGTCGTCAGCATCGCTGCCGTCGACTGCGCCTGGATCAGGCGTTCCGCGATGCGCGCGCGCAGTCGCGTCATCGGTACACGACGCTCGCCGCGGTCACCCGCGGGCAGCGACGGTGCTGGCGCAGCGGCCGGCCGGATAGCGGTTGCGGGCGCTGGATTCGCAGCGGGTGCCACGCTCTTGTCGGCGAGGTGGGTCAGCACGTCGCCCTTCGTGATGCGGCCATCGCGGCCCGAACCCGCGATGTCGGCCGGCGCGAGCTTGTGCTCTTCGACGAGACGACGAACCGAAGGCGCGAGCTTGTCTGAGTCCTTCTTTGCGTCTCCCACGGCAGCGGGAGAAGCCGCCACCTCGCCTGGCCCGCGACCGACTTCACCCGTCGAAACAGCAGCGGCAAGTGCAACGGCGCCTTCGTCGATCACCGCCAGGATCTGCCCGCCGGTGACGGTCGTGCCGTTCTGCACCTTGATTTCCTTGAGCACGCCGCTCACTGGCGCGGGTACTTCCAGCACGACCTTATCCGTCTCCAGGTCGACGAGGTTCTCGTCGCGGTTGACGGCGTCACCGGGCTGCTTGCGCCACGCGACGAGCGTGGCGTCGGCCACCGACTCGGGCAGTTGCGGGACGCGAACTTCGATCGTGCTCATGACTTCTTCCTGTTGCTGGCCCTGGCGCGCAGACGTGGGGTTGCGCGCGAGGACTGTTCCTGCGTGGAGGCGGTGATCGCTGCGGCAACGAGGCCGTGCTGCTCCGTCGAATGCATTTGCGGGATACCGGTAGCCGGGGCGGCGGCCGGACGGCGGCCCGAGTACAGCAGTTCCTGGTTGCCCTGCAGCGAATCCTGCAGCCGATGACGGATCTGGTACCACGCGCCCTGGTTCTGCGGCTCCTCCTGGCACCAGACGATCTCGCGCGCATTCGGGTAATGCGCGAGTGCCGCGGCGTAATCCTCGGACGGGAACGGATAGAGCTGCTCGATGCGCACGATGGCGACGTTGCGCGCCTCGTCAGCGCGGCGTGCGTCGAGCAGGTCGAAATAAACCTTGCCCGAGCAGAACACGACACGCGTGACGCCCAGCGGCGACAGTTCGTCGATCTCGTTCACGACGCACTGGAACGAGCCCCTGGTGAGTTCGTCGAACGCCGACACCGACAGTTTGTGCCGCAGCAGGCTTTTCGGCGTCATGACGATGAGCGGCTTGCGCAACGACCGCACCATCTGCCGGCGCAGCATGTGGAACATCTGCGCGGGTGTGGACGGCACGCACACCTGCATGTTGTTCTCGGCGCACAGCTGCAGGAAGCGCTCGAGCCTGGCCGAGGAGTGTTCGGGCCCCTGCCCTTCATAACCATGCGGCAGGAACAGCGTGAGCCCGCAGTAACGGCCCCACTTTGCTTCGCCCGACGAAATGAACTGGTCGATGATCACCTGCGCGCCGTTCGCGAAGTCGCCGAACTGGCCTTCCCAGATGACCAGGCAATTCGGATCGGTGATCGAGTAACCGTATTCGAAACCGAGCACGGCTTCCTCGGACAGCAGCGAATCCGTCACGCGGAAACGCGGCTGCCCGGGCTTCAGGTGCTTGAGAGGGATGTGCGTCGCACCCGTGCCCTGGTCGTGGCCCACCGCGTGCCGATGGAAGAACGTGCCGCGGCCGCTGTCCTGCCCCGTGAGGCGAATCTCGTAGCCTTCCTCGAGCAGGCTCGCGTAGGCGAGCGTCTCGGCGAAGCCCCAGTCCACCATCAGCTGGCCCGCCGCCATCTTGCGACGGTCATCGATGATCTTCTGCACCTGCCGATGCAGCGTGAAGCCTTCGGGGAACGTCGTGACCCTGGCCGCAAGGTCCTTCAGCAATGCCGGCTTCACGCCCGAGCGGATTTCCTCGAACCAGTCGACGTCGTGGTACTTGGTCCAGTCGACGGTGTGCTTGTTGCCGATCAGGCCAAGCACGTTCTTCGTCTGCGGCGTGCCTTCGTCGAGGCCGCGACGGTACTGCTCTACCAGCGCTTCGGCATCACCCGCGGAGATCACGCCTGCGGCCACCAGCTTGTCGGCATAAAGCTGCCGCGTGGTCGGCTTCCTGCGGATCGTTGCGTACATGACCGGCTGCGTCGCCGCGGGCTCGTCGGCCTCGTTGTGCCCGAGCCGGCGGTAACAGACGAGGTCGATGACGACGTCCTTGTGGAACTTCATGCGGTAGTCGACGGCGAAGCGCGCGGCGAAGACCACCGCCTCGGGGTCGTCACCGTTGACGTGCAGGATCGGCGCCTCGATCATCTTCGCGACGTCGCTGCAATAGAGCGTGGAGCGCGTGTCGCGCGGGTCGTGCGTGGTGAAGCCGACCTGGTTGTTGACGATCAGGTGAATGGTGCCGCCCGTGTAGAACGCGCGGGCCTGCGACATCTGCAGGGTTTCCTGGATCACGCCCTGGCCGGCGAAGGCCGAATCGCCGTGGATCAGCACCGGCATGACCTTGTCGCCGCGCTCGTCGCCGCGCCGCTCCTGGCGCGCGCGCACCGAGCCCTCGACGACCGCGTTCACGACCTCAAGATGTGACGGATTGAACGCGAGCGCGACGTGGACATTGCCCGACGGCGTCTTCACGTCGCACGAGAAGCCCTTGTGGTACTTCACGTCGCCCGAGCCCTTGAGCTTCGCGAGGTCGTACTTGCCCTCGAATTCGGAGAACAGCGACTCAGGTGACTTGCCGAGGACATTGACCAGGACGTTGAGCCGGCCGCGATGCGCCATGCCAAAAACGATGTCCTCGACTCCACTCGAGCCGCCGCTCTGGAGGACTTCCTCGAGCAGCGGGATCAGGCTGTCGCCACCTTCGAGCGAGAACCGCTTCTGCGCGGGATAACGCGTTGCGAGGTAGCGCTCCAGGCCTTCGGCCATCGTCAGGTGTCGCAGGATTTCCTGGCGCGATTCGGCGGGGAGCGCCTGGTGCAGGCGGCCGACCTGGAAGCGGTCCTGCAACCAGAGGCGCTCGGTTTCATCAGAGACGTGAGCGAACTCGGCGCCGATGGTGCCGCAGTAGATGTGCTGCAGTTGCGCGATGATCTCGCGCAGCTTGAGCCGTGGCTTGATCGCGCCATTGCGGCTGCCCGTCAGGAACTCGGCGTCGAGGTCAGCCTCGGTCAGTCGGTGGTAGTCGAGTCCCAGCACCTTCGGTACCGGACGCACCGTGAGGCCGAGCGGATCGATGTCCGCGATCAGGTGACCGCGATTGGCGTAAATCTGGATGAGCCGCGACACGGCGCCCTGCTTGGCTGCGGTCGAATCGCCCACCGGGGACGAGCCCGCGGGACCCGCCGCGACGGGCCCTGCCGAAAACGGCCGACGCGGCACCCTGGCGCGTCGAGCCAGTTCCTCGATCAGCGGGCCGTGGGCGACATCCTCCGCTGACGGTCCGAGTGTCGCGAAATACGCGCGCCACTCCGGGTCGACCGACTCGGGGCTCGTCAGGTAGGCCTCGTACATCGCTTCGACGTAGGCGTCATTGCCGGCAGCCAACGGGATCGCCGTCAACATTTTTTTTGTTTCAGTCATCGCTTCCCATGTTCGGGACCGGCAGGCGGCCGGATCCACGTATTCCGTCCAGGAAAGTGGGCCCGGTAGTTTAGCGAAATCGAGGAGGTCGGACAGCAAACTGGCGCCGGACTGGCGAAATGTTCCCGCCGGGGCAGACGGGCAAGTTACAGTCCGGCCGTTTTCACCAGGCGCTGCGGCAAAACCGCGGCACCCACACCATTTTCGCGGAGCCGTAATGTCCCCCTGGCATAAGGCCGTGCCGTTGCTCGCAGCTGCGCTGCTGCTTGCAGCACTGTGGCTCCCCTCGGGCCCGATCCTGACCGTCGCCTGCACGGTGATGCTGCTGACCGCGGTGGTGTCCGCGGTTCACCACGCCGAGGTCGTGGCCCACCGGGTCGGCGAACCGTACGGGACACTCGTCCTGGCGCTCGCCGTCACCGCCATCGAAGTCGCGCTGATCGTGTCGTTGATGCTGGCGGGCGGCGCGGACAAAGCCGTGCTGGCGCGCGACACGATCTATGCCACCGTGATGATCATCAGCAGCGGCGTGATCGGCATCTGCGTGCTGCTCGGCGGCCTGCGTCATCGCGAGCAGACGTTTCGCATCGAAGGTGCCGGACCGGCCCTGGCCGCACTGACCGCGCTCGCCACATTGGTTCTGATCATGCCGGTCTTCACGGTCAGCGCCCCTGGTGCGGGCTATTCGACCACGCAACTGCTGTTCGTTGGCGGCAGCTCGTTGCTGGTGTGGTGCTCGTTCGTTTTTTTCCAGACGGTGCGCAACCGCGACTACTTCCTGCCTGCAAGCGACACGCACAATGAGGCCGTGCACGCGCCGCCGCCCTCGAATCGCGAATCCTGGCTCAGCTTCGTGCTGCTCGTGATCTCGTTGATCGTCGTCGTCGGACTCGCAAAGATTCTCTCGCCCGCGATCGAAGCTGCGGTCGTTGCGGCCGGTGCGCCGCGTGCCGTCGTCGGCATCATCATTGCGATGGTCGTGCTGCTGCCGGAGGGTGTGTCCGCCATCCGTGCGGCGCTCGCCAATCGACTCCAGACCAGCATGAACCTGGCTTTCGGTTCCGCGCTCGCCAGTATCGGCCTGACGATTCCGGTCGTCGTACTGGTGGCGGTCCTGCTGGACCTGCCGCTGACCCTTGGACTCGCACCGAAGGACATGATCCTGCTCGTACTGAGCCTGATCGTCTGTTCGATCGGTCTCGGCAACGGCCGCACCAACATGATGCAGGGCGCGGTCCAGGTCGTGATATTCGCTGCATTCCTGTTTCTCTCCCTCGTCCCCTGAGAAACCCGAGGTTTCCATGTTCCTGACCCTGCGTCGCATTGTCCTTTGCCTGTCGTTCGTGACCGCGATCGCGGGTAGCGCGACGGCACATGCGCAATCACAGGCCCTGATTGACAAGGTCAAGGCCGTGATCGCGGCCGACACGCCGCGGCTCGAGGCGACGTTCAAGGATCTGCACGCCCACCCGGAACTCGCCTTCACCGAGACCCGCACCGCAGGCATCGTCGCGGCGGAGCTCCGGAAGCTCGGCTTTACGGTGACGACCGGGATCGGCAAGACCGGCGTGGTCGGCGTGCTGAAAAACGGCCCGGGGCCGACGCTGTGGTATCGCGCCGACATGGACGCGAACGGCGGCGTGCGGGAGACGACGGGGCTCCCCTGGGCCGCAATGCAGCCGCAGACGCTGGCCGATGGCAGCGAGGTGGACGTGATGCATGCGTGCGGGCACGACGCGCACATCACCTGGCTGCTCGGAGCGGCATCCGCGCTGACCCAGCTCAAGTCGGAGTGGTCCGGCACCCTTGTCGTCTATGCACAACCGGCCGAAGAGGTGGGCCTGGGCGCCAAGGCGATGGTCGACGACGGCTTGTGGACCCGGGGCTTTCCCAAGCCGGATTTCGCGCTCGGCAGCCACACGGCGCCAGCCGCCGTCGGCATGGTGTCCAACACCGCCGGCGTGCGAATGGCAGGCGTCGACCAGCTCGACGTCGAATTCCGGGGTGTCGGCGGCCACGGCTCGGCGCCGGAGTTGGCGATCGACCCGGTCGTCATGGCGGCACAAGCCGTGCTCGCCTACCAGACGATCGTCAGCCGGACCATCGATCCGCAGACACCGGCCGTGCTCACGGTCGGGGCGATCCGGGCGGGCCGTGACAACAACGTGATCCCCGAGTCGGCCACGTTGCTGCTCAACCTGCGCTGGCTCAAGCCGCAGGTGCGGGAACTCATGCTCAAGCGCATCGACCAGATCGACAACGGCATCGCCGCGGCGGCCGGCGTGCCGGCGGACCGGATGCCGACTCGCACGATGAAAGGCCATGCCGGACCGCTGGTCAACGACTCGGCCCTGGTCGAGCGCCTGCGCCCGGGGCTCGTCGCACTGCTCGGCGAAGGCAAGGTCGTCGGCAATTTTCCGACGGTGATGGGTTCGGAGGATTTCCAGGAAGCATTCGCGCCACTGAACACTCCGTACGTGTTTCTGTTGATTGGAGTCGCGCCACCTGAACGCGTCGCGGCTGCGCAGAAACAAGGCAGGCTGTTCCCCTACTCCAACCACAACCCCGATTTCTTCGTCGAACTGCCTGCCGTCACGCTGGGTGCACAGATCAATACCGTCGCAGCGCTGACACTGCTCGGATCGAAGCCTTAGGAAAACTCATGCGCCCGACGGCATTCCTCAGCTATTCGCACGCGGACCAGGACCGGGTTCGCGTGCTCGCCAATGCGCTCGAACAGGCCGGGATCAACGTCTGGTGGGACACGCTGATCGAGGGTGGCGCGGTCTTCGCCAAGTCCGTCGAAGTCGCCCTAACCCGCTGCGACGCCGTGATCGTCGCTTGGTCCAAAGTCTCGGTGTCGTCCGACTGGGTGCTCGACGAAGCCTCACAGGGTCGCGACATGCGCAAACTGGTGCCGGTCTCGCTCGACGGCACGATGCCACCCCTGGGGTTCAGGCAATACCTCGCGGTCGACCTGCTCGGCTGGCGCGGCGATGCCAGCGCAGCGCAGATCGCGACGATCGTGCGTGGCGTCGAAGCTGTCGTGGGTCGGCCGACTGACGCGCGCTCCCAGCGAAGCAACCTGCACGTACCAGCTTCCCCACCACCGGCACGCCTGACACGCCGCACGATGCTGCTGGCCACCGGCGGCACGGCGCTCGCCGGAGCGGTGGGAATCTTCGCGTGGCGCAGCGGTCGTTTTGGTGGCGACCCGACCGCATCGACGAGCAACAAGGTTGCAGTGTTGCCTTTCAAGAACATCAGCGGCGACACCAGCCAGGATTATTTCTCGGACGGTCTGTCCGAGGAGCTGCGCTCGACCCTCGCCCGCAACCTGAAACTGCAGGTGATGGCCCAGACGTCGTCCGCCAAGTTCCGGGACCACACCGAGGATGCCGTAACGATCGCGTCGCGCCTCGGCGTGGGCTATCTGCTCGATGGCACGGTCCGGAAGTCGGGCGAAATCGCGCGCATCACCGCGGACCTGATCGACGGACACACCGGATTCAGCCGGTGGTCGCAGAGCTTCGACCGTTCGCTGCACGACATCTTCGCCGTGCAAAGCGAGATTGCGCATACCGTCGCCAGCGCGCTCGCAGCCGAGATGACCCCCGACCCGAAGGTGCCCGCGGGCAGCGCCGGCGCTCTCGCCGCCGAAGGCGGCACTCGCAGTGCCAAGGCTTTCGACGCCTATCTCAAGGGCCGCGCACTGTACGACCTGAGCGCCGACGAGGCGTCTGAACGCGCGGCGCTCGCGCAGTTCGACGCAGCCATCGCGGCAGATAAGGACTACGCGCCCGCCCATGCCGCACGCGCCCGCTCGTTGACCGCCATTGCGAACCAGTACGGAAAAGCCGGGCAACTGCAGGAGTGGTACGAGTCGGCGATCGAGTCGGCGCGGCGCGCGATCGAGATCGCTCCCGGGCTCGCCGACGCCTACTCGACGCTCGGATTCACTTTGTTCCAGGGCAAACTCGATGCCCGCGGCGCACGTGAGCCGTTCGAGCGATCGCGGGAACTCGGCGCGGGCGAAGCCACTGTGCTCGCACGGTATGCGCAGTACAGTGCACGCGTCGGTCGCTATCAGGACGCCGCCGCGGCCATCCAGCGGGCACTGTTGCTCGACAAGCTGAATCCACTGATTCATCGCGCGGCAGGCGCCATCGAGTACGCGGCGCGCAATTATCGGGCCTCGATCCCGCCGACCCGGCAGGCGCTGCAGATGAACCCGCGCATGTCGCGTGCCCATGCGGCGATCGGCGATGCCTTGTTCATGCTCGGTCGCCACGACGAGGCGCGCACCGAGTACCTGGCCGAGCCCGCCAGTGATTTCGGCCTGACCGGCCTGGCCGTGGTCGAGCACCGGCTCGGCGATGTGAAATCGGCGCGCGACGCATTTGCGACGATCGAAGAGGAAGGCGCCCGGTTGCGCTACCAGCAGGCCCAGGTCCTGGCGCAGTGGGGTCAGCTCGACGCAGCGATCGCACGCCTGCAGCAAGCGCGCGCCATCGGTGATTCAGGACTCGTGTACGCACGCAATGACCCGTTGCTGGATCCCCTGCGCGGTGACCCTCGCTTCGCCGGGTTGCTGAAGAGCATTGGCTTCGAATAGTCTCCTCGCAGCCTCGCGACTGGGACGCCGGGCTGCCATCCACTAAGAACTCTATTGGGGAAGGGACATGAAGGAAGCAATCAAGATCAGTGCCGTCGTTGCGGCCGCCCTGCTGCTGGCAGCGTGCGCCAAGAAAGAGGAAGCCGCAGCGCCGATGCCCGAGCCGGCGGCCAGCGCACCAGTCGAAGCGGCTCCGGCCGAGGCCGCACCGGTCGAAGCCGCACCCATGGGCGACGAGGCGGCGACGGATGCAGCGGCCGCCACGGATGCTGGTGACGATACGGAACGGGCCGGCGGCGACAAGGTTGCACCAAAAGTAAGCGAGTGACGCATCGCAGGGCGGCAGCGATGCCGCCCTGCGCTTGAAGGTGTATTCAGGGCCGATCGCGCGGGTCGTAGCCCGGCCGATCTCAGGGTTCAAGGATCCGTAACGACGTAGCCCCTGTTTTTCAAGTGGGCGACGTAACCGTCCGGCTTCAGGATTTCGTCCACGGACAAAACGGCCACCGTGGACTCATTGCTCGCGAGCGATTTCTCGGCCGCAGCCACCCATGCATCCCTGGCTCGCTCCAGCACGTCGCCGAAACCCCGTTGCTGCATGAAGGACGACTCCAGCATCACGCCGATGCACGCGCTCGCCCGCTCGATGGGCGCGAGCTTTCTCAAGCGAGCGACATCGCCAATGGCCCACGCATTCGCGCGCTCGCGCATCAGCTCCAGGTCGGACTCGAGCCGCTGCAATGTGCGCGAGAAGCACTCGACGTCGGCGAACGGGGTCGACTTGAACTCCTTGATCGCGGCCCTTGCCTTCTCCACCTTGAGTTCAATTCCGGGTTCCGTGATCGGCACCCGCGCTTTGCGTGCGAGCTTTTTGACTGCGGGCCAGACACCGTCGTACGGCACCAGGTCGTTCTTCTTCAGCGCCGCGCGATACAATTCCTGCGCGGCGAAGATTGGACGCCAGTCTTCGACGCCGTCGTTCTTGCCCAGGTAGCGTGCCTTGAGCGGCAGCCAGCGCGCATAAAGATCGGCAGGCACGACTTCCTGCAACCGCTTGTCGTCGGGATTGCTGCGCACGCCGATCAATGACGGCAGCAAGGTGACGCCTCCCAAAGGTCCCGCGGAGGCACTGACCGACACGGGCGCGAGAACTGCCTGGGACACGGCCAGTACGCCTGCCAGTTCGGCCGAGCGCCACGTCATTTTCCTCGGCAACGGGCTGTGGTTGCCGAGAATCCAGAGCACGTGTCCGTGCGGGTCGCCAGCACGAGTTACCCGCCACAAGCCCGGCCCGGGTTGCTGGCCGGTAACCAGTACCTCCTCCAACGCATCGTCGGCACCGGCCGGCAGGGTGACCAGGAAGGTGGCGCCCAGGACCAGCGCCAGGCAGTGACAGCGGATGTTCATGACGCGTCAGGGTATCAGCCCTCGCTATGTGCTTGGCATTGACGAATGAACATGCCCCGCGAGCCACACCTCGTCACACACGTCATAGCACGGCTTTGCTGAATGGCACGGAGTAGTCGCTTTGAATCCCGGAACTTGTGACAGCCGTGACTGCGAAGTACCACCTGGCCGGAGCCAGATTCTCGATCGTGGCCGAGGTGATACTCGGACTGCCGACGGACACTGAATAGTCGTACTGGCCGGACACTTGACCGTAGTGGATCCGGTACCCGGCCAGGTTGCTGAGCTGGGTGCCGTCGACATTCCGTGTTGGGGGCACCCATGACAAATTCACTGGTGACGAGGTCGACGTCGCCGGCACCACCTTGATCGCGAACGCTGGCAGCGACCTTGTCGCTCTGCCATCGCTGACGCTGATGACAATATTCGAATACGTCCCGGTCTGGGACGAGGCTGGGGTACCCGTCAGGCTGCCCGAGGCGCTGCTGAACGTGGCCCAGGCAGGTTTCCTCGCGATCTTGAACATGAGCGTGTCACCGTTGCGGTCGGACGCTGTCGGCTGGAACGCGTAGGCCTTGCCAACGTAGGCCGTGGTAGCGGGACTGCCGGAGATGGACGGCGCTCGATTGGCCGCAGACGCGATCGCTGGTTGGGAGAAATACAGCACCAGGCACAGGATGGCGACGACTGGAGACTTGCCTCCAGAGAACAGGAAAAGATTCATCAATACGGCCCTCTCGCGCAATTGCACCAGGCGATTGCGCGCATCGTTGAGCCCCCAAATTTTTCTTCAGTACCTGCGCCCGCGGCGCGTTTCATCGGTGACTTGGGAATGACGCAACCTGGCGCCTGCCGTAGTGCGGCAGTACCAAAGCGGGATGCGCGGGCTGATGCTCCAGGAAGGTCGAACGGACCGTGGGGAGCTATCGACTGCCGGCAGCCCCGCTATCCCCAGAGGATTTCCGAGGACCGGAGGTTTTGCGACCCCGCCTTACGGCAGGTTTGCCTTTGTCAGCGTTCGGCCCGAAAGCCGCGGTTCACTCATCCGAGTGGCACCGACACCGTCAGGGCGTCCCGCGTTGTACTCCTCTTCCCGGAGTCATCGCAGATCTGTTCGGCGTGAACCAAGTATCGACACACACACGATAGAAACAAGTGCGGGTTTGTCGCACATCGCAGACATCACTCGTCGTCCGCGCGTGGCGCCGGCAATGAACTCAAGTCCTTTCAAAGACGTGCAGGCGAAATCTCGCCAACGCCACTCCGACTTGTGTCACATGTGCTGGGTACGACAAGCGCGCGAAAACTATTCGAGGTGCTCGGCGCGTGAT
>JAABQQ010000252.1 GCA_011391405.1 Gammaproteobacteria bacterium | reverse complement strand
GGTTTCCATCGCCAAGTCCGACCGTACCGAAGTGTTCGCGAATCCGGCAACGCTCGGCGTTTCGCCGGCATCCTGGGTGATCGTGCGGACCAAGCAGAATTTCGTCGAGCCGCAGCCGTCGGCGAAGAAAGGCAAGTCATTCCTGTCGGCACGCAACGAATACCGCATCGACTGCGCACAGCGGCGGCTAGCCTACCGCGAGATGGAGACCTATTCGCAGCTCGACCTGCAGGGCGACCGGGTGCAGAAGACCAGAATCGGCGAGAAGAACCTGAAGTGGATGGATGCGCCCACCGGCACGGTGTTTGGAGAAATCGTCGACTACGCTTGCAAGAACGTGCCGGCCGGCTTGCCGGCCGCGACGAAATAGGACATCGCCCGCGGTCCGGGGCCCCGGGCGATTCCTCGTCGACACAGGAATTGGAATCGCATGCAGCATCGTGAACTTACGACCGCCGGCGTCGGCGGTATCAACCTGTATGCCCAGGCGTGGCTGCCCGGGATCGCGCCGCGCGCTGTCATCGTGGTGTCGCACGGCCTCGCCGAGCACGGCGGTCGCTACGAAACTCTCGCTCGCGAGCTGGTCCAGCGCGAATATGCCGTGTATGCCGTCGATCATCGCGGCCACGGCCGGTCGTCCGGGCCGCGCGCCAACATCGAGCGCTTCGCGCACCTCGTCGCGGATTTCTGCGCGTTCACGGACCGCTGTGCCGGCGAGCATCCCGCTACGCCGGTGTTCATGCTGGGCCACAGCATGGGCGGCGCCGTGGCATTCGCCAGCGCGCTGCGACTGCAGCACATGCTGCACGGGCTGATATTGTCGGCCCCGGCGCTTGCAACGGACCAGTCCGTGCCGCGATTGCAGGAGCTGTTCGTGCGGCTCCTGTCGGTCGTCGCGCCGGGCACGGGTGCGCTCACGCTGCCGCCTGACGCCGTGAGCCGCGACCCGTCCGTCGTGGCACGGTACGCTGCTGATCCGCTCGTGCATCACAAGGCGATTCCGGCGCGCACGCTCGTCGAACTGCTCGGGGCGATGCAGGGGTTTCCGGCCAGTGCGCCTGGTCTCCATCTGCCGACGCTGGTCCTGCACGGCACCGCTGACCAGCTGGTGCCGCTCGCGGCGACCCGACGGGTCTACCATGCGTTCGGAACGCGCGACTGCGTCGTGAAGCTCTACGATGGCCTCTACCACGAGGTCTTCAACGAGCCTGAGCGTGCAAGGGTGACGGCTGACCTGTTTTGCTGGCTCGAGCGCTGAGCTGCCGGTCACAGATTCGAGAAAAACCCTGGCGCGTTGCGTCCATGAGCGACTAAGGGGCGTAACGTCCCGCCGCATGACCCTTCCGTATCGGCTCGTTCCACGATCGGTCGCCGCCGCAGCCTGCCTTGCGCTGGGTTGGAGCGCAGTCGTGTGCGCCGAACCGCCGGCCAGCGTGGCACGATCCGATGGGGTGCAACCCACGCCGTCGCCGGTCGCGGAAGTCGCCTGGTGGCGCGAGGGCGTTGGGCTGCTCGGATCGCTGTGGGACGACGCACGAACGCGCCTGCGCGATGACATTCCGGACTGGTTGCACCATGAACGCAAGGGACGCGCGTGGCAGCAGCCTGAGCGCGATGCAGGTGCTGCCTATGTGGTACTGCAGGAGGATCGTCCGGAGGGCATGGACCTCGTCACGCTGCGGTATGCCCTGGTGCACCAGGGCGCATTGCAGGCTTATGCCGGCGCCGGTCTCAACCATGCGCAATTCTATGTCGACGAAGCCGCCGCCGGGCCTTCGATGCTGACGCGTCGCAACCGGCACGCCGCCGTCGGACCGGCGGCCGAGCTCGGCGCCGAACTCGCCTTGAATGCACGGGTGAGCGTGAATGCTGGCGTCCGCTGGTGCGATCTGGACGATCGCGCCAACCTGTTGCGCGGATCTTATGGTCCGGTCGCCGCGGATCCGGTAACGCTAGGCGTCACAGTCGGGTATCGATTCCGTTGAGGCGCGCCCTCAGGCGGACGGAATGAAGTCCTCGTCGCCCTGCTGGATGCGCTCGAACTTCAGGAACTCGTAGTAACCGCAGGTGCGGTCTTCCGGATAGATGCGGCAGACCGAAGGTCGCGCCTCGTACACCGTGCAGCGGCGCTGGTCCTGGTCGAAAAACATGCACGTCGACTTGAAGACGTGGTCCTTGCGATGGCGCAGCAGCTGCTCGTCGAGTTCTTTCGTCTGGTAGCGGTAAGTGAACTTCAGCCGGGCGGCGATCTTGCTGATCCCGAAATGCCGGGCGAGCCGCTCGATATCGAAATCCTTGATGGCGATGCGCGCGTAGCTGCAGCAGTAGCCGGGACACTTCGCGCAGTCGTAGCGCGGCTTCAGGATTCTTTTCTTCATGCGGGTCGCGGGGCCTCATTGCGGGACGCGGCAGTGTAGCGGGGTCGCCCCGCGGCCGCACAGCCAGGGAAGCTCTGCGCAGGATGCAGAAGCCTAGGTAGTACCGCGGATTCACCCGCGCTGGTGCAGCCGGACAATCGAGTCGAGGTCGGCTCGATGGACGTTACCCCCTTGAACGCAGACGACCGCCGGTCGCCGCCCCCGATGGGCTGGCACACGCTGTCGCCCGAGTCGGCGATGAGTGCCATGCAGACAGAGGCGGCCCGCGGCCTGAGCGAGACCGCCGCGGCGGCGCGACTGCTAAGAGACGGTCCCAACGTTCTGCCCGCCCCGCGAACGGTGCATCCCGTCGTTATCCTCCTGCGCCAGTTTCGCAGTCCGCTCGTTTATATCCTGTTGGCCGCGGCGGTGCTTTCCCTCGGCCTCAGGCACCTGACGGACGCCGGATTCATCGGCTTCGTGCTCGTCGTGAACGCCTTGCTCGGTGCGTGGCAGGAGCTGCAGGCGGAGCGGCAGAGTGCGAACCTGCGGGGTCTGCTGCGCGTGCGCGCAACGGTCATGCGCGACGCCGTCTTGCGCGAAGTCGACGCATCGCAACTCGTACGCGGCGACATCGTTGCGCTCGCAAGCGGCGACTGCGTGCCGGCCGACCTGCGCCTGTGCGAAACGCAGGCCCTGGAAGTGGATGCATCCATGCTCACGGGCGAATCGGCGCCCGTTGCGCACGATGCCGCACTGGTCTGCGACGAGAACGCCCCGGTTGCCGATCGCACCAACTGTGCATTTGCCGGTACGCTCGTCGTGCGCGGTCGGGCGCAAGGAGTGGTCGTCGCCACCGGTTCCGCGACCGAAGTAGGACGCATCGCGAGCAGGATGACTGGCACGGCGGCCGGCAAACCGCCGCTGACGGTCCGCATGGAGCGGTTCAGTCATGCCGTGGCGATCGTCGTCCTGTCAGCCGCGGTCTTGATCGGCTGTGTCGCAGTGTTCGTCCACGACCAGTCAATCTTCACGATGTTCACCTTCGGCGTTGCGCTAGCCGTGTCCGCCATTCCCGAAGGCTTGCCCGTGGCCGTGACCATCGCGTTGGCGATCGCCGCGCGGCGGATGGCGAGCCGCGGCGCCATCGTGCGCCAGTTGCCCGCCGTCGAAGGACTCGGCAGTTGTTCGCTCATCGCCAGCGACAAGACCGGGACGCTCACCTGCAACGAGCTCACCGCGGTCGAGTTGCGGCTGGGCGACAACACTCGCTGGCAGGCGACCGGTGCGGGCTATCGACCGGTCGGCGAGATCAGGCGAGTCGACGACGGGGCCAGGGTGGACGAATCGACTTTGGTCGCTGCCATGCACATCGCGGTCGCTTGCAACGAAGCGGACTTGCTCGCCGTCGACGGCGAATGGCGGACTCGGGGCGACCCCACCGACCTGGCACTGCTGGTGCTCGCGGCAAAGGCTGGCATCGCGCGCGACCACGTCCTCGCGCAGTGGCCTGTCGTCGCGCGGATCGCGTATGAGCCCGAGCGTCGATTCGCCGCCTCGTTCCACCAGCGTGACGGATCTGGCTGGGTCGCAGTCAAGGGCGCACCCGAGCGCGTGTTCGACATGTGCGTGCTCGATGCCGGTCAGCGCACATTACGCGAGCGCGACGCCAACGCGATGGCGCAGCTTGGTCAGCGCGTGCTTGCGCTCGCCGAGGGGAAGTTCGACGCGGAGTCGGACCCGGCGAGCCTGTGCCTCGATCCCGTCGGCCTGCAGTTCCGTGCGCTGGTCGGGTTGATCGATCCGCTGCGCGAAGGCGCCGCCGCGGCGGTGCGTCGATGCCATGAAGCCGGCATACGCGTTGTCATGGTCACCGGCGACCACCCGCTCACGGCCCTGGCTATCGCCGACGAGCTCGGTATCGCTGCCGGTCCAGACGAGGTGATGCAGGGCTCGCAGGTGCAGCTGGCGTCGCCGGCGCAGCTGACCTCAGCCATCGGCAGGGTCAGGGTATTTGCCCGCGTCACCCCGGAGCAGAAACTCGCCATTGTCGAAGCGGCGCAATCGGCCGGCCATTTCGTCGCCGTGACCGGCGACGGTGTCAACGATGCGCCGGCGCTCCGCCGCGCCAACATCGGCGTCGCCATGGGCCGCAGCGGCACCGACGTCGCGCGTGACGCGGCCGATCTCGTGCTCAGTGACGACAATTTCACGACGATCGTGGCGGGGGTGGAAGAGGGCCGCATCGCCTATCGCAATATCCGCAACGTCGTGTACCTGCTGACAGCTGCGGGCATCGCGGAGGTGGTTACGGTCGGGCTCGCCGTACTTGCAGGACTGCCGCTGCCCTTGCTGCCTGTGCAGTTGCTCTGGCTGAACCTCGTGACCAACGGCGTCCAGGACGTGGGCCTGGCGTTCGAGCGCGGCACCGGCGACGAGCTGCGTGCGCTGCCGCGGCCGAGTCACGAGCCGATCTTCAACCGGTTGATGATCCAGCGCGGCGTGCTTGCCGGTCTCTGGATGTCCGCACTCGGACTCGGCATCTTCGTCTGGCTGCTGGATGTGGGGCGGTCAATCGAAGAGGCGCGCAATGCGCTGCTGCTGCTGATGGTGCTGATGCAGAACGTCGATGCGATCAACGCGCGCTCCGAGACGATTTCCGTCCTGCGGCTGCCCCTGCGCAACAATCCAGTGCTGCTGGCCGGTGTCGGCCTGGCGCTCGGTCTGCATCTGGCGGCCATGCACCTGCCATGGCTGCAGCAAGTACTGGCCGTGCAGCCGCCGTCGGCCAGCGACTGGTTGCTGCTGCCGGCGCTCGCGGTTTCGCTGCTCGTGCTGATGGAGGCGCAGAAACGCTGGCGGCGCTCGCGCGCTCAGTCGACCTGAACGTCGGGCCAGCGCGCGATGCGCAGGCGGCCACCTGCCAGCTTTCCCGACGTTGACGTCTTCAACACCAGCGCGGTCTTGCCGCGGTCGAGTTGAACGTCGCCGAGCCGGATCCAGCGTCGGCCCCACGTCGAGAGGTCGAGCGACGCGATTTCATCTCGCCGGCCCGGCGTCTCCACGATCGCGCGCGCCTCACGTGTATTGCCGGGATCGGCTTCGTGCCAGAGCGCGAGCTCGTAACGCCCTGCCTGCGGCACGTGCCACTGCCAGCTGACCGCGCCGTCCCTTGCCGGCGCGGCATCGACATAGCGGGGTTCACTGCCAGCGGCGCCGTCCAGTCGCAGCTTCTGCAGCAGGCGCGCCGTGAAGTCGCCGAGCTTCGCGACATCCCAGGGCTCGGCCTCCTGCGAGTCCCAGCCGTTCGTGAACGCCGCAATGACCAGCCGCTGGCCGCCCGGCAGCTCGGCGTACATCACGTCCTGCAGCGTGTCGAAGGCGCTGCCGATCTTGTTCTCGTGCGTGGAACCTGGCGGCAGCCCGCCGCCGAGACTGCTGTGGCCTGAGAAAGCAGGTCGACGCAGCAAACAGCGCATGTAGTCCGTGGCCTGGGGTTCGAGCGTGCCCATCGCCACGTTGAGCATCATCGCTGCGGCGAGGTCCGTGGTCATCGCGTTGCGACCGAGTCGCTGCCAGGCGAGCCGCTCCAGTTCGGCCGGTTCGTCGCCGGAATTCGTCGGGTAGGTTTTGGTGAACAGTCGCTGCGATCCAAGCAGGCCCGCGGACTCGAGCACGCGTTCCGTGTAGCGACGCCGCTCGATCCACGCCTCGGCGTCGTTGCCGGCAGCCGGGGCATTCGGGGCACCGCTGATGCGGTCGATGACTTCGCCGGTCGCGACGTTGTCGGAGTCGACGATCATCGGCCGCACGAATTCGTCGAGGCAATCCGGTGTCTTACCCTGCTCGTGGCACCAGTGCACCGCGCCGACGAGAAAGCCAAGCTTCACGCTGCTTGCCGGATACGCAAGCTGATCGCCTGCGACGGCGCCCCGTCGCCAGTGGCCGTCGCGGTCCTGCAGCAGCACAGTCACGTGCATGCGATCGAACAATTGCTGCACGAGGAAATCCGTGCGCGCACGCTCGACGGCGGCCTGCACTCGTGCGTCATCGACAATCACTGGCGCGTTCGACAACGGCGCAGCCGCAGCGGGCGCGGCCGACGCGCCGGTCGCGAAGATCGCGATGCCGACGAGGGCGAGTTCGAGCGCGACCGCACGGCTCAGGCGCAGACGCGACTGCATGACCGCGCCCGTCAGCCACAACACGGCGACCACCGCGACAGCTCCGGCGACCAGGGGCAGCGGCGGGAGTACGTCGGCATACCAGAGCAGCAGCATCGAGCCGAGGATGGCCAGGGTGATCTGGACCAGGGCAAACGCGCGCACGGGACCCGCCATCGGCGGGTCGTACGCCTGCACCTGTGACACGTCGAAATGCGGCTTATGCCAGGCCGAGCCATCGGCTGCGGCCGGTTGCCAGCCGGGCGGCTTCAGCCAGACGCGAGCGCGGTCGCTCCAGCGATCGTATTGCATCGACTTGCGCGCGAGGTCGGCGTACACCTCGAGGTTGGCCCACACCGGGTCCCACGAGTTGAGCGGCGCGCGCGTCCCATACACGCAACGTTCGGACTCGTCGACGAACGTGCCGAAGAGGTGATCCCACGCCATGAAGATGCCGCCATAGTTGCGGTCGAGGTAGCGGTCGTTCACGGCGTGGTGCACCCGGTGGTTCGAAGGCGACGCGAACCAGCGGTCGAACCAGCCGAGCTTGCCGATGACTTCGGTGTGGATCCAGTACTGGTAGAGCAGGTCGACGATCGCCGCCACGGCGAACATGGCGGGTGGCACGCCCGCGACGGCCATCGGCAGATAGAAGATCCAGCCGAGAAACGCGCCGCTGCTGGTCTGCCGCAGCGCCGTCGACAGGTTGTAGCGCTGGCTCTGGTGATGCACCACGTGCGAGGCCCAGAACACGGCGCTTTCGTGACCGAGCCGATGATTCCAGTAATAACAGAAATCGTAAAAGACGATGGCCAGCGCCCACGCCCACCACGCGCCAGGCCAGGTGCCGAGCGCCACGTGCTCGAAGACCAGCGCGTAGACGCCAAAGTTGAACACCCGCACGAAGAGTCCGACCACCTGGCTCATCACGCCCAGGCTCAGGCTGTTGACCGCGTCATTCAGCCGGTAGGCACCCGCCATGCCGCGGGCGCGCGCCACCAGCAGTTCCAGCGCGATCAGCAGGAAGAACACCGGGGTGGCGAATGCGATGGCCTTGCCCATGCCGTGATACTAGCTCTCGACGTGCCAGCCGCGCGATCGATCCACGGCCTGCGCCCAGCGAGCCAGCCGGGCGTTCGCCTCGTCGCGCGACATCTGCGGCTCGAACCGCCGCTCGGCCCGCCAGTTCGCTGCAACCGCCGTCGGTGACGACCAGAAACCCGTGCCCAATCCGGCGAGGTATGCGGCTCCGAGCGCCGTTGTCTCCGTGACCTGCGGCCGCACGACCGGCACGCCGAGCAGGTCGGCCTGGAACTGCATCAGCAGGTCGTTGGTCGTGGCGCCGCCGTCCACACGCAGCTCGATCAGCGGATGGTGAGCGTCGCGTTGCATGGCCAGCAGCACTTCGGCGCTCTGGAAGGCGATGGCTTCCAGCGCGGCGCGGGCGATGTGCGCCCGTGTCGTCCCACGCGACAGCCCGACCATCGTTCCGCGTGCGTACGCATCCCAGTGCGGGCTGCCGAGTCCGGTGAAGGCGGGCACGAGATAGACCCCGCCGGCATCCGGGACGCTCGCTGCCAGCGCTTCGATGTCGGCCGAGCGTTCGATGATGCCGAGCCCGTCCCGCAACCACTGCACGACCGCGCCACCGACGAACACGGCTCCTTCGAGCGCATAGCGCAGATCCGTCGTCTGCCAGGCAATGGTGGTCAGCAGTCGGTTGCTCGAGGGGAGCGGCGTCGTGCCGGTGTTCATCAACAGGAAACAACCCGTGCCGTAGGTGTTCTTGGCCATGCCGGGCTCGAAGCACGCCTGGCCGAACAGCGCGGCCTGCTGGTCGCCAGCGATCCCCGCAATCGGCACCGTGTGGGTGCCGAGGGTCGCAACCGGCGCGTTCCGCGTGAGCGACGAGGGTACGACTTGCGGCAGCACGGCGCGCGGAATGCGCAACTGTTCGAGCATGAAGTCATCCCACTCGGCGCTCGCGACGTTGAGCAGCAGCGTGCGGCTGGCATTGGACACGTCGGTCACGTGGCGTTCACCGTGCGAGAGCTTCCACACCAGCCAGCTGTCGATCGTGCCGAAGGCGAGTTCGCCGTTTTCCGCGCGCTGACGTGCTCCCGGCACGTGATCGAGCAGCCACGCCAGCTTGGTGCCCGAAAAATACGGATCGAGCAGCAGTCCAGTGCACAGGGCCACTTCGGGTTCCAGGCCGTCGGCCTTCAGTTGCTGGCACAGGTCGGCCGTGCGTCGATCCTGCCAGACGATGGCCGGCGCAATGGGCCGGCCGGTGCTGCGGTCCCAGAGCACGGTCGTCTCACGCTGGTTGGTGATGCCCATTGCGGCCACGTCCGCCGGCGTCGCACGCGCTCGCGCGAGTACCTCCGTGATCGTCGCCGCCTGCGTCGCCCAGATTTCTTCCGCATCGTGCTCGACCCAGCCGGAGCGTGGAAAGTGCTGCGTGAATTCGCGCTGTGCCGTCGCCACCGGCGTGCCGGCGGCGTCGAAGAGGATCGACCGTGAACTGGTGGTGCCCTGGTCGAGCGCTAGGATGAACTGCGGCATGTGGGTACCTGCGGAGACGCACCCGGATTCTAGAGCAGCAGGCCCCGCATTGCGCCCTGCGCCAGGGTTACGCGATGATCCGGCGATGACACAGGCCGACGGCGTCGCGGAGTTCACCCTCAAGGCTATCGTCGTCGGCGTCGTGCTCGGCATCGTGTTCGGCGCCGCCAACGCCTACCTCGGCCTGCGGGTGGGCATGACCGTGTCGGCGTCGATCCCCGCCGCCGTGATGACCGTCGCGGTCTTTCGCCTGTTGCGTATGCGAGGGACGATCCTCGAAGCCAACCTCTCGCAGACGGTCGCTTCGGCCTCCACAGCGCTGGCGACGGGCACGATCTTCACGATTCCCGCGCTTTTCCTGTGGGGCGCCACCCCACCGTACCTGCAGGTCGTGGCGCTCGCGTTCCTGGGCGCGCTGCTGGGTATCGCCGCGATGGTGCCGCTGCGGCGGCTGTTGATCGTCAAGGCGCACGATGAGTTGCCGTATCCCGAAGGCACGGCCTGCGCCGAAGTGTTGCGCGCCACGGCGCACGAATCGAGCGGCGCGGCGAATGCCAGCGCATGGATCTTCCGCGGTATGGCGGCGGGTGCTGCGGTGAAGGTCGTCATCTCGCTGGCTTACCTGTTGCCCGGCGAAATCGGCTTCGCCTTGCCGGTGTTGCCTAAAGCCGAACTCGCGCTCGAGATTGCACCGGCGCTGCTCGGCGTGGGCTATATCCTCGGCTACCGGCAGGCGGCTGTTTGCGTGGCGGGCGCGCTGATCTCGGCCGTCGTGATTACGCCGCTCATCGCCTGGATGGGCGCGGCGATGACGCAACCGCTCTATCCGGAAACGCAACGGCTCATCGTCGACATGGACGCCGGCGACATCTGGTCGCGCTACGTTCGCTATATCGGCGCCGGTGCAGTGGCCACGGCGGGCATCCTCACGGTGCTGCGGGGCCTGCCGACGATGCTGGATGCGTTCACGTCCGTTGCGCGCGGCATGCAGGACAGCGCCACGCGCGGTGGCGGTGCGCCGGCGCGGACCGATCGGGATCTGCCCGGCAGCTTCGTGTTCGGTGGCGTGGCGTTCGTGGTATTGACCGCGGGCCTGGTGCCCGGCGTGTTCGCGGGCGAGATGGCGCCGCTGCAGCGCGCGATCCTTGCGTGTGGCGTCGGTGTGTTCGGCGTGCTGTTCGTCGCGGTGGCGGCCCGCATCGTCGGCATCGTGGGCGTCTCATCGCAACCCACGTCTGGCATCGCGCTGGTGACGCTGCTGGGAACTGCGTCGGTCTTCGCGGCTGCGGGATGGGTCAACCTCGACGCACGGGCAGGCGTGCTCACCGTCGGCACGATCGTCGCGGTCGCGGCGAGCAAGGCGGGCGACATCTCGCAGGACCTCAAGACGGGATGGCTGGTCGGCGCCACCCCGGCGCGTCAGCAGCTTGGCCAGCTCATTGGCGCCGCCTTCGCCTGCTGGGCCGTGGCGGCGACCGTGCTGCTGCTCGGCAATGCCTACGAATTCGGTTCGAAAGAAATTCCCGCGCCGCAGGCGACGCTGATGAAGACGATCATCGAAGGTGTGCTGGCCGGAGCGCTGCCGTGGGACCTGGTGCTGACCGGCGCCGGCCTCGCGATCGCTGCGATGCTGTGCGGCGTGTCGGGGCTTGCATTCTCGATCGGGATCTACCTGCCGCTCGCGACGATGGCGCCGCTGTTCTTCGGCGGTTGCGTGCGGGCACTCGTTGAGCGCAGTCGCACGCCGGGTACCGCGAGCGATAGCGACACCGGCATCCTGGCGGCCTCGGGCCTCGTCGCCGGCGAAGGTCTTGCGGGTGTCGCCATCGCGGGTCTCGTCGCAGCAGGCATCGCGCCGAAGGCGATCGATCCGCGGCTTGGGGGGCTGGCCGGCGAATTCGGCGCGCTGATCGTCGCGCTCGGGATCTGCTACTTCCTGTTGCGCGGTGGGCGACAGGGCGCGTCCGTCAAGGTCGCCTGAAGCCGGCGTGCGTTGAGTGGACGCACGCGCACCTCTCGCGGAGCACGGTGGTCAACGGTAGAGAACCACGGACGCGCGCTGCTCGTTCCAGGCGAGTTCGTCGACGCGGGTGAGGGCTTCGAGATCGCCGGGCAGCGCCGCGCGATCGTCGACCCATGTGCGCAGGAGTTCACTGCCGTTGATCAGGTCGATGGCCAGGCGGTCGTTTTCGTACTCGTAGGCGAAGTCACGCCACAGGTCGTAACCCGGCTGCAGGTTGCGCAGTGCCTTGAACGCCAGTGCCTGCAGGCGCCACGGACGGAAGGCCGCGTGATCGTACGCGCCGTCTTCGACGTGCGTCTGCAGTCCCGCGCAGAGCAGTCCCTGGTGCTTGTGGAACGTCGGCTCGAACCAGCAGGAGCGCAGCCGGCATCCCGCGAGCCACTCGGGTGCGAGGCGGCGCATTTCGGCAACCAGCGCGCTGATATCGAGACCGGGTGCGCCGAACAGCTCGAGCGGGCGCGTCGTGCCACGGCCTTCCGAGAGCGTGGTGCCTTCCAGCATCACGGTGCCCGGGTAGCAGCGCGCCATCGCAAGATTCGGCGCGTTGGGGCTCGGATTGATCCAGGTCCGTTCGCCGAGCGGCCAGCCATATCCCGGCGCGGATTCCGGCTGCCAACCCGTCATTTCGACGACGCGGTAGTCCACGTCGAGTCCGAGGCGGTGAATGAACCAGCGGCCCATTTCACCGAGCGTGAGCCCGTGCCGCATCGGCATTTCACCGGCGCCGACGAAACTTTCCCAGCCCGGCCGCAGGCTCAGTCCTTCGACGGGGCGGCCGATCGGATTCGGGCGGTCCAGCACCCACACGCTCCTGCCGCGGCGCGCCGCGGCTTCGAGCACGTAACGCAGCGTCGTGATGAAAGTGTAGATGCGGCAGCCGAGGTCCTGCAGGTCGACCAGCAGCACGTCGAACGTGTCGAGCATCGCGTCCGTGGGGCGCCGCACTTCGCCGTAAAGGCTGAAGATCGGCAGGCCAAGTTGCGGATCGTGGAAGTCGGGCGACTCGACCATGTTGTCCTGCTTGTCGCCACGCAAGCCGTGCTGCGGGCCGAAAGCGGCCGTCAGTCGCACGTCGCCGAGCGCGGCCAGCGCGTCGAGCGAATGCGTGAGATCGGCCGTGACCGAGGCGGGATGCGCGAGCAGCGCCACACGGCGGCCGCGCAGGTCCTGGCGCAGTGCGGGCTCGGTGCAGAGCCGGTCGATGCCGAACTTCACGAGTCCGGGTTCCGCACGGCTTCGCGCAGCAGGTCCGTCGAGCCGGCCGGTTGCTTGCCGACCTGGAGCACGAAGCCCAGCCGGTGATGGAAGTCGGGCAGCGCGGAGGGATGCGTGAGCGCCCAGTACGTCAGCCGGCCATCCTTTTCTTCGACGACGGCCGCGGCGCCTGCCCGTAACGGCGACCCGGGCTGCGGCATCGGCAGTTCGGCAAGGTAGGTCACGGCCGTGAGTACCAGGCCCCGCTGGGTGGGTCGCACCGCTACACGCGGGGGCCGCCGCACTTCGATCGGCGTCATGCCGCGCCGATAGGCGACGAAACCGTACATCGCCCACTCGGTCGACGGTGAGAAATTCAGTTCGCAGTACGCATCGCTGTCGGGGAGCGCGACGAAGACTTCGAAGCACGTGTGCCGCCAGAGTTCGTCGGTGCGTGTGGCCGGACGCAGCTTCGGCAGCACGACCTGCGACATTTCGGCGTCGAGCACGAACCGCACGGCGAGCTTGCCGGCGCCGCCGATGCGCGCGCTCGCGGTGATGCCACGCACCGCAGTGCTCGGACTGGACGGGTGGCAGGCCAGGGCGACCGTCTGGGGCTGTGTTCTTAGCATCGGACCGATTCTAATGGGACCGGCTCAGATTGGCTCGATCAACGTCGGGTCCGGCCGCTCCATCCAGCCGAGAACCGCTGCGGCGAACCGGCCGCACTCCGCAATGGCCGTTTCCCACGCACGGATCCTGCCCGCGTGGTCGGGCCCGTAGCGATAGAAATCCTGCCGTTCTGGCAGCTTGCCGTTCGGCAGCGTGGCCAGGAAAGCGGGTGAGGGAGCGACGAGCAACATGTCGTCGAGCCACGGATGGGCGCGGGGTGAGCGACGCCACGGCAGGTGCTTGTCGAGCCAGCCCGGGGTGACGAAGTCGTTGAAGTGCGGATAGAAAACGATGCGCTCCGCCGAGCGCCGCCGCTGATACGGCAGCAGCAGGTGGTAGTCGATGAGCGCTCCGTCCCAGTAAATCCCGGGCGGTGCGCCGACAATGCCACGGACGGGGGAGGCCACCAGTGGAATGGTGCCCGACGCCAACAGGGCATCTTCGGCGTTGGCCGCGTCGAGGCAGACGCGGACCAGGCCGAACTCGTCGAACGCGCCGCCGTCGAATACGCTGGGCCCGGACCCCGCGTGAAACACGACCCGCTCGAGGTAGCTGGCCAGGCGCGAGCGCGCGACGGCATTGCTCAGCACGGCTCGGCCGAACGCCAGCTTCGATTCGCGACCGTGGAGCGGGCCGCGCGCACGCGAGGTCACGATGGAGAGTGTCACGCCGGGTCGCCAGTGCAGGTCGCCATTACCGCGCGCGGCGGCGGCGATTCGACGGCAGACGGTGCTGACTTCGGGCGGCGTGGGGCGCGCGCTGTAACTCTGTTCGTGCACGTACGCGTGCTGGACCCGGTTCAGCGCGGCCAGCGGACTGTCCTGCGCCAGTGCTGCCATGCGCCACGCACCCACCGATGCGCCGATGAGTTCCACGGGACGATCTTCGGGTAGCCAACCGTGTTGCAGCAGCAGGCGGTCGAAGGGCAGCAGCGCCAGGCCTTTGGGTCCGCCTGCGGCCGCCGGGATGCACTCGATGTCGCCCGGGGCCAGCCCACGGTCGAGCACGTGGCGCAGGGCCCGCGGGCCGGCACGCAGGATGAATGGGCGGGAACGGTCGCTCATCGGGAGAGCGATGCTAGCAGCTCGCACGACGGGTCCGCAGCGCTGCGCTACGATTCAGGAACGGGCGCAGGCCACCGACAGGGAGCGGGCATTGGACACAACAGCATCGATCGTCATCTGCGTGGCAGCCGTGGCTGCACTGCTGGTCGCCGAGCGGCGCGAATCACAGGTTGGCAAGTGGTTCGCGAAGCCGGTCGCCTCGGCTGCGTTCATTGCGGTCGCCGTGATCTCGGGCGCGCTCGACTCGGATTACGGGCGGCTGATCCTGCTCGGCCTCGGTCTCTGCCTGCTCGGTGACGTCCTGTTGATCCCCGAGGGTCGACTCGCGGTGTTCCGGGCCGGTGTGTTTGCGTTCCTCGCCGGGCACGTCGCGTTTGCGGCTGCGTTCCTGACGCAGCCGCGCAGCCTGCCCTGGTTGGCCGTCGCGGCCGTGGCACTCGCGTTGGCGCTGTCGGGCGTGTGGCGCTGGCTCAGTCCCAGCTTGCCTGCGGACATGCGTCGGCCGGTGCAGGCCTACTTCCTGGTCATCGGCGTCATGACGGCATTGGCCTGCGCAGTGAGCGGGGCAGGCGGTCCGCCCATCGTTGCCGCGGGCGCGATCGCCTTCACGGCGTCCGACATTGCGGTGGCGCGTGATCGCTTCGTCCACCAGGAGTTCGCCAATCGTGCGTGGGGGTTGCCGCTCTATTACCTCGCGCAGGTGCTGCTGGCGCTGAGCCCGTCCGTGATCAGCGGTTGATCCACTGCGGCCAGGACGATGCTGAACTCCCACGAATCCCTGCCTGACGTGCCGCGCTTTCCTGCGCCGTGGTCGCTGCGCGGGCACGCGTGGATGGTGGCACTGCGGTTGCCCGCCGGCGATCCTGCACGGACTGCCTTCGTCCCAGCCGATCTCCGTGCAACAGTTAAATCGGCGTTTGCGGTGCTGATGTGCGTCGTCTACGACGAGGCGCCTTGCGGCCCTTACCGCGAGCTGCTCTTCATTCCTGGCACGATGCATTTCGGCGATGCGCGCCATCCCTCCATCAGCCGCATCCTGGTGTCGACCTGGGACAGCGTCGTCAACGGTCGCGTCAACTGGGGCATTCCGAAAGATCGGGCCGACTTCGACTGGACTCGCAGC
>JAABQQ010000251.1 GCA_011391405.1 Gammaproteobacteria bacterium | reverse complement strand
TCGGCACGGTGTAGTAACCGTCGGGCACCTCACCTTTCGGATGAGTGCTCCACGGTACGGCCGGCTTGTTCGAATCGCCGTCGAACGGGCCGTTGTAGAGCCGCTTCGGCTCGAAGAACACGACCGGGTCGTCGTCCTCGATCGAGGCGATCAGCAGGCCCTTCGCGTCATACGGCGTCGACGGCATGACCACCTTGATGCCGCAGACGTGCGTGAAGATGCCTTCCGGACTCTGCGAATGCGTCTGGCCGCCGCGAATGCCGCCGCCGCACGGGGTGCGGATCGTCACGGGCGCCCAGAAGTCGCCGGCGCTGCGATACCGCAGGCGCGCGAGCTCGGAGAAAATCTGGTCACACGCAGGATAGATGTAATCGGCGAACTGCACTTCCGCGACGGGGCGCAGTCCGTTCACACCCATGCCGATGGCGGCGCCGACGATTGCGCCTTCGGCGATGGGCGTGTCGAGCACGCGGTGTTCGCCGTACTTGCGCTGCAGTCCGTCGGTGACGCGGAACACGCCGCCGAAATAGCCGATGTCCTCGCCCAGCATGACCACGTTCGGGTCACGCGCCAGCATGATGTCCATGGCCGAGTTGAGCGCCTGGATCATGTTCATCTGCGGCATGTCAAACTCCCTGCTCCGTCCGCAGCTGCTCGCGCTGCTTGCGCAGCTGCTCCGGCATCTCCTTGAACACGTCCTGGAACATGAGGTCGCGGTTGAGGCGCGGCCCGTCCGTCAGCGTTCCGTACTGCACGGCTTCCTTCCAGCTTTCGGTCACGTGTTGTTCCAGTTCCGTTGCCAGTGCCTGGTGACGGTCCTCCGACCATTCGCCGAGCGCGATCAGGTGATTCTTGAGTCGCAATACAGGGTCGCCGAGCGGCCATTTCTCGTAATCGTCCTTGGGACGGTAACGCGCGGGATCGTCACTCGTGGAGTGCGCAGCGCCGCGATAGGTGACGTGCTCGATCAACGTCGGGCCTGCGCCGGTGCGCGCGCGCTCGGCCGCCCACTGCGTCACGGCATACACGGCCAGGAAATCATTGCCGTCGACCCGGATACCGGCCATGCCATAACCCGGGCCACGCGCCGCGAACGAACGCTGCTCACCGCCCGCGAAACCCTGGAACGTCGAGATCGCCCACTGGTTGTTGACGATATTCAGGATCACCGGCGCCATATAGACGGAAGCAAACAGCATCGCGTGGTGGAAGTCGGCTTCGGCGCTCGAACCTTCGCCGATCCACGACACCGCGATGTCATCCTCGCCCTTGATCGCCGCGGCCATCGCCCAGCCCACGGCCTGCGGGAACTGCGTCGTCAGGTTGCCGGAGATCGAGAAGATGCGGCCTTCTGCCCAGTGATACATCACCGGCAGCTGCCGGCCTTTGCACATGTCGCGCGTATTAGAGAGCAGCTGGCACATCAGATCGACGAGCGGACGCCCGCGGACCATGTAGAGACCCTGGTTGCGATAAGCCGGAAACAGCATGTCCTTCGGCCGCAATGCCATGCCCTGCGCGACCGATACCGCTTCCTCGCCGAGACAGCGCATGTAGAACGAAGTCTTGCCCTGGCGCTGCGCGCGCTGCATGCGATCGTCGAAGATGCGCGTGAGCAGCATGTGGCGCAGGCCGATCTGCAGGTCCTGCACCTCGAGGTGCGGATTCCATTGCCCGACCGCGACGTGGTTGTCGTCGAGCACGCGCACGAGGTCGATCGACAGGTTACCGATGTCGCGAACCCGGGCGTTCACGTCGGGGCGTGACACGGCTCCGGCCGGCGAGGTTTCCAGGTAGCTGAAATCCGGTTCTTCACCCGGACGTGAGTGGTGCTGCGGAATGTGCAGGCGTGAGCGGCGGGGCATCGCTTACTCGCTTTAATTACGGATGCGTTGGAACGGTTGTCGCGGTAGATTACTGACCGTTGCACGGGGATGCGGAAATTGTTGCATTGCAGTGCAGCAATGCGAAATATTCATTTCAGGGGGCGCGCTTTCATGGAAGAGGCATCACCCTCTCGTTTGGACAAAGTCGATCGGCGAATCCTGGACCTGGTGCAACGCGAAGGCGCCCTGTCAGTCGCTGAAGTTGCCTCGCGGACCGGGCTGTCCACCACTACCTGCTGGCGTCGCATTCAGGCCCTCGAGCAGTCGGGCGTCATCAAGGGACGCGTCGCGCTGCTCGATCGGACTGCGCTCGGCCTCGACGTCACGATATTTGCCCACGTCAAACTCTCAAGCCAGGGACGCGATGCGATTGCAGCGTTCGCCGAGGCGATCCGCGAGCGACCCGAAGTGCTCGACTGCTACACGACGATGGGCGAATGGGACTTCATGCTGCGCGTGGTGACACGCGACATCAAGGCCTACGAAGCGTTCTACCTCGACCACCTGTCGAAGCTGCCAAACGTGCAGTCGATCAATTCGTCGGTGACGGTCACCGTGATCAAGGAAACGACGATCCTGCCGATCGCGCTTTGATCGACGCTCGGGGAGCGGAGCGAAGTTCGGTATTTTTCCGACTTTTGGAGCGACCGTAGCCGCACTAACGTGTTGGCATCCTGTCCGGTCTCCGGGAGTCATGCCATGCGCCTCATTGCGATCACCGCTATCGTCCTGACTTCGACACCTTTCGCCGTGACGGCCGCAGCAAGCAGCTCCTGGCAGGCCTTGCCAGACGTAGCCCCGGCGCCCGCGGACAATCCGACGACGACCGACAGGGTCGAACTCGGCAAGATGCTGTACTTCGACCCGCGGCTGTCGTCAAGTGGCAACGTATCGTGTTTCTCGTGCCACAACGTCATGGAGGGCGGCGACGACCACCGGCCGACGTCCATCGGAGTGCATGGTCATGTCGGCGGCCGCAATGCGCCCACGGTCTGGAACGCGGCCTTTCTGTCCAGCCAGTTCTGGGACGGCCGCGCGGCGACGCTCGAGGACCAGGCGAAGGGACCGCCGGCGAACGCGATCGAGATGGGCATGCCCAACCTCGACGCGGTCATCGGTCGCGTGCGGAACATCCCCGGCTACAAGCCATACTTTGAAAAGGCCTTCGGTGCAGGCGACGTGATCACGATGGACAACGTGGCCAAGGCCATCGCTGCCTATGAGCGCACGCTGATCACGCCGAACAGCGCGTACGATAGACATGCCAAGGGGGACGCGAAGGCGCTCACGGAGCAGCAGGTCCGTGGCCTCAATACCTTCGCCGATGTCGGGTGCACCAGCTGCCACCAGGGCCCGACGTTCAGCGGCCCGCCGCTGCCGGCCGGCACGGGCTTCTTCATGAAATTCCCGACGTACCCGGACAGCCCATACGTCGCGAAATACGATTTCCTGAGCGACATCGGACGAGCGAGTGCGACCAAGGAAGACGCGGACAAGAACGTCTGGCGGGTCCCCGGCCTGCGCAACCTGGTGTACACGGCTCCGTACTTCCACAATGGCCTGGTGCACACGATCGGCGAGTCTGTGCGCATCATGGCGAGCACACAGCTGAACCAGTCGCTCAGCGACACCCAAGTGGCCGACATCGTAGCGTTCCTGGAGACCCTCTCGGGACCGTTCCCCACCCAGCAGATGCCGCGGCTGCCACCGACGCCGGGCGACCTCATCGACTAGGACCGCCTTCCAGCGCGATCAGCCGCTCTTGGTCTTGACGATGCCTTGCGTGAAGTGCGTGAGCTTCGAGTAGTCGACGACGACGTCGACGAGCACCGGCATGCGCTCATCACCGATTCCGCTCGCCGCGTGCGTAACGCCCGCCGCAGGCACGATAATGCCGAACTGGCATTTAACGCCGACGTTCTCGAGGGCTTCGTGAAGCATCGAAGCTGCAGTGCGGCTCATCGCGGGCTTGCCTTTGGTTTTCTGTGCGTCCGGGAACTTTCGTGCGAATTGCAGGCCTGCCTCACTCCGGCAACCATCGGCCTTGACCCTGCCCCCTGCGGGCACCATTCTCGGCTGGTCGGGTGGTGCTGTGTCGGCGCAGGCCCGTGGGCGCGACGCGACAGGAGACCCGAACGATGGATGACGTGCGGTTTGCGGTGATCGGTGCCGGCATGGCAGGGCTGGCCTGCGCCCACGAACTCACGCGGGCCGATGCCAAGGTCACGGTATTCGAGCGCTCACGCGGCCTGGGTGGGCGACTCGCCACGCGTCGAATCGGGCCACTCACGTTCGATCACGGCGCGCAGTTCATTACGACGCGCCGTCGCCCTTTCAGTCGTCACGCGGAAACTGCGTTTCGAGCTGGAATGCTCGATGCCTGGCGTCCGCGCATCATGGAAGACAACCGCGCATGGCCCGCACCGATCGAAGACTGGTGGATCGGCCAGCCGGGCATGAGTGCGCTTGTGCGACCGCTCGCGCGCAACATCGAGATCCATAGCGGCGTCGCCGTCCACGAACTGATACCGAGCCAGCGCGGCTGGGAACTGCAGACCGACTCTGGCCGGCAGAGCGTGAGCTTCCGCGCCGTGGCGGTCGCAATACCGGCACCACAGGCAATTTTGCTGCTGGGTCCGCATGGCCGCTCGTTCAAGCAGATCTCGGACGTGCGGATGGCACCGTGCTGGACTGGCATGTTCGCTTTCGATCCACCGATCGACGCAGGCGCCGATGCGCGACGCTGGACCAGCGGACCGATCGTCTGGGCGGCGTGCAACTCGAGCAAGCCGGGCCGTCCGCACACGCCGCAATGCTGGGTGTTGCACGCATCATCCGGATGGTCGCGCGAGCATATCGATCTCGATGCAACGGAAGCCGCGAGCCTGTTGCTGCGGGCGTTCGGGGACAACCTCGACTTCGAGCTGCCGACGCCCGTGCATCAGGACGCGCATCGCTGGCGTCACGCACTGGTGGAACAACCGCTCGGCCTGTCGTGCCTGGTCGATGAAGAAATGAGTGCGGGTGCCTGCGGCGACTGGTGCATCGCGCCGCGTGTCGAAGCCGCGTTCGAGAGCGGCCGCAGCCTCGCTCACTCGCTGCTGTCGATGGTCGGGCTCTCGGCGCCGCGCATGCTCCGCCCCTGACGGCCGAACACGCGCAACAGCACACCATCGCGCGAAAAGCCTTCGAAGGTGCCCCAGAGCGCCAGCGCGAGCAGCACCGGAATGATCTCGTAGATCACGCGATACATCAGCACCGCCGCGAGCAGCTGCTCGGGCGGAACGTCGGGCAACAGCAGCAGCAGCATCGACTCGAGCACGCCGAGCCCCGCAGGGACGTGGCTCAGTACGCCCGCGAGCATGCTCGCCAGATAGGCGCCCAGGAACGCGAGGTACGGAATGCCCATTGACGCCGGCAGCAGCAGGTAGAGCACCGCCGAGACAAGGAAGATATCGGCGAGTCCGACGCAGAGCTGCAGTGCCGTCATCGCAGGCGTGGGCAGGTTGACCGACCAGCCGCCGAGCTTCACCGGCTGCCTGCGCAAAAGGATCAGCAGCACGTAGCCCGCGTCCTTGCAGAGGCCGATGAGGCCGAGCACACGCAGCCAACCGCTCGAAATGCGGAACATCGGCTCGAGCATCTCTGCCGCGAAGACCAGCGAGATGTCGAGGAGCAGCCCGAAACCGAGCGCATACGGCATGTTCGCGAGCAGCACGGTGGCGCCGACTTCCGTCGCGGAAAAGCCAGCCGGCGTGTACATCCGATAGCGCAGCGCGCCACCGCTCAGCATCGCCTGGCCGACGGCGTGCCCGAGGGGAAAGGCGATGTACGCGGTGAGGATTGGCTTGGCGCGCCCGACCGCCTGCTTTACGTAACGCACCACCGCAACTTCGTAGAGCGCGAGTACCGTGAACGCACCGGCGGCACACAGCCCGGCAAGCGCCAGCGTCGACGCGGGCACCGCCGCCATCTGCGCAAGGACGTCCGCAAACCTGATGCGCTGGAATGTACGCCAGAGCACCCAGCCGGCGAGCGCGGCGAGCAGCACGCTCACGAGCACACCGGCATAAGCCTTGAAGCGATTGCGGCGGGGATCGGACATCAGGACTCTCGGGGCGGGACGACGGAGGCAGAACCCGTGGCACGGCCATTCAATTGCGAGTGATTCTCAATAATGTTTACAACTATCCGTGAGTCCAGGATGAAACCTGTACCTTGAAACGCAGTCGAATGCACAGGCAGGATTCAGGCCGCGTAGAATTCAATCATTGGTCGATTGTCCCCTCTCGAGGAGAAGTATCCAAATGTCCGAACAGAAGTTTCCGCGTCGCACGCTGTTGAAGGGTGCGCTCCTGGGCGTAGCGGCCGTGCCCGTGTCCGCGCTGCTGAGCCGTACCGCAACTGCAGCGAGCGGCCGGGTCGACCCGAATGAGCCGCAGGCCAAGTCGCTCGGCTTCGTTGAAGACGCGGCCAAGGTCGACGCCAAGACCAATCCGAATTTCAAGGCGGGCCAGTATTGCTGGAACTGCCTGCAGGCCCCTACGGGCAAACAAGGCATGACGGAAGTACCGTGCAACATCTTCGCCGGTCGGCCGGTCGCCGCCAAAGGCTGGTGCAAGGTCTTCGTGAAGAGGCCGTAACCCGCACTGCAGCGGATGCTGAACGGCGCGATCGGGCAACCGGTCGCGCCGTTTCTTTTTGTGCGTCACGCTTCCACGCAACATCGACCGCCTCGCCCACCCCTTGAAATGCCGCCCGGCGATCACATCTAGGGCGGCACGTAGGTATTGCAGGGGCAATCCCCGGGCAGGAGTAAGCAACCATGCGTGTCATCAAGTGGGAACCGTTCCGTGACGTCGACGACGTGTTCGACCGTTTCTTTGCCGAATCGATGCGGCGCTGGCCGCGAGTGGGCGCCGCAACTCAGCAGCCCCGCGAGTGGGCGCCGGCGGCAGACGTGAGCGAGACAGACGGTGAGTACCTGATCAAGGCCGAGTTGCCGGAGGTCCGCAAGGAAGACGTCAGCATCACGGTGCAGGACGGAGTTCTCACGCTCGCCGGTGAGCGCAAGCTGGAGAAGGTCGACGAGCAGGAGAAGATCCATCGGATCGAACGCTTCTACGGCTCCTTCGCACGGCGCTTCGCGTTGCCTGAGAACGCCGACGAGCAGGGCATCCGCGCCGAGAGCCGCGACGGGGTGATCGTGATTCACATCCCGAAGCAGCGCGTCGTCGAGCCGCAGCCGCGGCAGATCCAGATCCAGTAAGCCGTTCCGGCCCGTGGGTTGCGCCCTATAATTCGCCGGCGACGTTTCTCAGCCGACGACGAGGCACCGCGACGATGACGACCCCCAACCTGGCCAGGGGCACGGCCGACCTCTGCGACGATCACGGCGATCGGGTGCAGGTCTGCGAGCCGACCTTCCACGCGTTCGGCGGCCGGCGCGCATTTCACGGTCCGATCAGCACCGTCCGCTGTTTCGAAGACAACTCGCGGGTCAAGGAAGCGGTGGAGAGCCTGGGCGAAGGCCGCGTACTGGTCGTCGATGGGGGCGGATCGCGCCGGCGGGCATTGCTGGGCGACAAACTCGGCCTCGCCGCGGTCAGCAACGGCTGGGCGGGCGTGATCATCCACGGCTGCATCCGCGATTCGGCCGAGCTTGGCCGCATGGATCTCGGTATCCGCGCGCTCGGTACGATGCCGCTGCGCAGCGACAAGCGCGGTGAAGGCGAGCGCGACGTGCCCGTGCGTTTTGCGGGCGTGACGTTCCGGCCGGGCGAGTTCGTCTACGTGGACGAAGATGGCATCATCGTCGCTGCCACCACTCTGACCTGATCAACAGCTGTTCACTAGTCCCTGCCCCATGCCACGCACCGTCTATTGCCAGTACCTGAAGCACGAAGCCGATGGCCTCGATCGCGTTCCTTACCCGGGCGACCTGGGCAAGCGGATCTACGAAAACGTCTCGGCCGAAGCGTGGCGCGCGTGGGTCGGCCACCAGACGATGCTGATCAACGAGTACCGCCTGTCGACGATCGACCCGAAGGCGCGCAAGTTCCTCGCCGAGGAGATGGAGAAGTTCCTGTTCGGCGGCGGCAGCGCGAAGCCCGTGGAATACCAGCCGGAATAGGGAGGAAGGTCAGGAAGGGGAGGAAGGGTTTGACCGGACGTGCGCACTTCCGATAGTCCCTTAATCCTTTCTGACCTTCCTGGCCTCCCTCACCTGATCCCCTTCCCTGCGTGCAACGCGAGCGCGAGCCACGCGAGCATGAAACCGATTCCACCCATCGGCGCGACCATGCCGAGCCAGCGGGGCGCACCGAGCGTCATCGCATAGATTGAACCCGAGAAGAAGAAGATTCCGACGCCGAACAGCACCGCGGCGCGCGACAGCCAGCGCGAGTCCGGCGTCACCAACGCAATGACTCCCACCAGAATCAGTGCCAGCGAGTGCAGCTGCTGATACAGCACCCCTGTCTGGTAGCTTGCCAGTTGCTTGAGCGTGAGCACCTGCTGCAGTGCATGCGCGCCGAACGCCCCGAGGATGACGCCGAGCAACATCAGCAGCGCACCAGCGACGATGCAACGCAGGGCGAACGTTCGAACAGCGGCGGGAGCGGGCGACATTGCGGCACCTGGCGGTCGGGCCTGGACGATGTGGCGTATGTTACCGGACCACCGTGCGACGACTTGTGATCCGTCGCGTGAGGATCACGGTGGCGCCGCGGCTGTTCAGCGTTGCGGCCGCTGCAGCAGGGTCGCGATCGGCTTCGGCACTCCCACCGCGGCTGGAGCCTCGACGTCGTACCAGCGGTAGCGATCATCGTCGCGCAGTGCAGGCGCCTTGCCGGCGCAACGCACCGCAAGCGGCTTGATTTCGTAGTCGAAGTGACTGAACGCGTGCTCGAGCGGTTCTTCCGGCCGCAACGCCGACGAACCCACGAGGTGCTCCCGGCACCATTGGGCGGCGTGCTGGCGCGTAGGAAATTCCGGCAGACCCCACAGCCCGCCCCAGATGCCACTGGGCGGCCGTCGCTCCAGCAGCACCTTGTTGCCGCGGCGCGCCAGCACGACCCACGCCTCGCGCTGCGGGCGCGCCTTGCGCGATTTCGGGGTGGGATAGAGGCGCTGCGTATCGTTCCGCCGGGCCTCGCATGCCGGGTTGACCGGACACAACAGGCAGGCCGGGTTGGTCCGCGTGCAGATCGTCGCGCCGAGATCCATGATGCCTTGCGTGTATTCGTCCACGCGCGAGTGCGGCGTGCACTCTTCGGCCAGAGCCCAAAGCCTGCGCTCAACTGCCGCGTCGCCAGGAAATCCGTCGACCGCAAAGTAGCGCGCCAGCACGCGCCTGACGTTGCCATCGAGGATCGGATGACGCTCGCCGCGGGACAACGCCAGGATCGCGCCTGCCGTCGAGCGCCCGATGCCGGGCAGCGCCATCACCTCATCGAGTGTCGCTGGAAACTCACCGCGGTGGTGCTGCACCAGTATCTGGGCCGCGCGCTGCAGGTTACGGGCGCGCGCGTAGTAACCGAGGCCGGACCAGAGATGCAGCACTTCGTCGAGCTGGGCTGCCCCTAGATCGCGCACGGTCGGAAACCGCGCAATAAAGCGTGCGTAGTAGCCGGCGGCCATTCCGACCTGCGTCTGCTGCAGCATGATTTCGGAGACCCATACGCGGTACGGCGTGCGGTCCGTTTGCCATGGCAGGTTCCTGCGGCCGTCGCTCTCGTACCAGCGCAGCAACGCCGACGCGAATGCCTCCCTGCTCACGACGAGCAGACGAGGGCAAGGTCGCCGGGTCCGGCGCGGCAGTGGTCCGGGTAACCGTACTGCTTCCAGTAGTCGACCAGTCCGACGCGCTCGACGATCCGTGCAAAACGCGGGTCCTTGCGGATCGGTCCGGCCTCGACCGTCCAGGCGTGCATGATGTCCCAGTCGTGCGACCAGGCAGCGCGATCACGGTCGAGCGACTCGTTCAGGATCTGGAACACCAGGTCGTTCTGCCCCAGCTGCATGTAGGGCATCAACAGGTTGGCCTGGGTGGCGATCTTCGGGTCGACGGCACGGAAGGCCGCGACGACCGACGGGCGCTTCGCGGGATCCGCAACCGCATTGACGAACGAACCAACCTTCGATCTGAACTCGTCCGGAATTTCTTTCTGAGTGAGCAGCAACCGCTTGGCATCGTTCCATTGGCCGCGGCGCATCGCGACCGTAGCTTCCACGCCTTCGCTCCCGCCGCTGCCGCTGCCGAGATCCCGCGCCAGCGCCGCGTAACGCAACGCCTGCTCGTCATCGCCTCGCATCAGGTAGACGTTGGCAAGGTTGGTGGCGTGTACGGGCGCGCTGGGGTCGAGTTCGTACGCGGCCCGGGCCTGCTCGAGCGCCGCCTCCAGGCGACCGACCTTCTGCAGCAGGATCGAATACCAGTGGTGCGGGGTGGGTTCGTTCGGCTCCAGCGAGATGGCGAAGAAAAAGCCGGACTCCGCATCGAGCAGGTTGCCGCGTTCGGAGTTGATCTGCGCCAGCACGGCGTGCGCCTCGCCGATTTTCGGATCGAGCGCCAGCGCCTGCCGCGCCGACTGCTCTGCCATCGGCAGGTACTTATCTTCGTCGCCTTCTTCGCCGCTGTAGCCAGGCAGCACGACGTAGGCGGAGGCCAGTGCCGCATGTGCGCGCGCGAATCCAGGATCGCGCGCCAGTGCGGACTGATTCAACTCGACGGCACGCCTCAGGTTTTCTTCCCCGCGGCGCTTCCAGATTGCCCGTGCCTGCAGGTAGAACTCGTAGGCTTCGACGTTCTGGGTGGGCGCGGCGTCACGCTGCGCAAGCTGCTGTTCCTTGGGCGCGAGTTCGATCTTCAGCTTATAGACGATTGCAGTCGCGATCTCGTCCTGCACCGTGAAGATATCCGCCATCCGCCGGTCGTAGGTTTCCGACCACATGTGAAAGCCCGACTCCGCGTCGATCAACTGCGCCGTGATCCGCACCTGGTCGCCGGACTGGCGCACGCTACCCTCGAGCACGGTTTCGACGCCGAGCTCCTTGCCGACTTCGCGGACGTCGACGTTGCGGCCTTTGTAGGCGAACGCAGAAGTGCGGGCAGCCACCTTGAGCCCGGGCACGCGGGCCAGCAGGTTCAGCAGTTCTTCGGACATGCCGTCGCTGAAGTAGTCCTTGCTGGCATCGCCGCTCAGGTTGGCGAACGGCAGCACGGCGATCGAACTGGGGCCGCCGGCCGCCTCGGCACGGCCGAGGCCGCGCTCGTACAGGAGGTAGCCCAACCCCGCCATTGCGACCACCACCACGACGCCGAACGCCGCACGCGTGCGGAACTGCATCTGCGGCGCCGCACCGGGCAACGGCTCAGTGCGCTCGATGCCCGTCGCGCTGACGTCGAACACCCATGCGAGCACCATGGCGATCGGGAACCCGACCAGCAGGAAGATGACCAGGAAAGTCATCGCCCATTCGGGCACATACAAGGCGGGCAGCACGACGGACGCGGCCTCGGTGACCGCCCAGGCGACCGCACCGTACGCTATGGCGACCTTGCCGACGCGACGACGCTTGATTTCAGCGAGGAAAGCCATCGATTGCCCGTTTTGTCATTCCCACCCTGGGCTGAGTCCCGCCGCATTGTCCATCAATCCGCGTTGCGCGCGTATCCCCGCGCGGCTACTTCCGGCACACGCCGACGTCGCCACTCAGCGTCTTGATGCGCACGCGGGCACTGGCGTTGGCTTCCTGATGGCGCCATTCCTTGCCCGGGGCGTATTCGTCGGTGCGCACGGGCTTGGGCCCGAAGCAGGGGCGGATCTCGCCACTGAAGCTCGAAACGTCGTAGTCCGCACCGGTATCTCCGACCAGGTCGAGCCGCACGTCCCCGCTGATGCTTTCGATGTCGACGCGTGCGTCCGGCGCCAGCGAGCCCTGCAGCGTGAGGTTGCCGCTGGTCGACCGCAGGCGCGACCTGCTGGTTGCGCCGACGGCCAGCGTGAAGTCGCCACTCACGGTGCTGCCATTGACTTCGCCAGCGAGCCGGGTGGCGCTGGCATCACCGCTCACGGTCGTGATCGACACCAGTCCCTTCCTGCCCGAGCCGGCGATGGTCACGTCGCCGCTGACGGTGCGGCACTCCAGGTCCTCGCCGCTCGTCTCGGTGCGCATGTCGCCGCTCACCGACTGCAGGCGTTGCGTGCCGCGCACGGCCTGAACACCGATATCGGCGCTCACCGTGTTGATCGACACCTGGGAACCGGCGGGCACCTTCACGACCAGCTCGGTGTCGTCGACGTTGTAGGACCGGTCGGGCAGGACCACCTTGATGCGGGTGATCTTGTCGGACTTGGTGAAGTCGAGCCGTTCCGTGCCCTTGCCGAGTTCACCCGTGACCTCGACCTCGTCGCGGTCCCAACCCGTCACCACGACCGATCCCGCCGTGTTCGATATTTCGACGGTTCCGGCCGGATCCGCCGTCGTGCGCTTGTCGATCGGCGTGCCTGCAAGCACGGCGAGCGGCAGGGTCGCGACGAGAAGCGCGATGGATCGCGCCACGGTTCGGCCACTGGGGGCGGCGACAATGTCGGTCTTCATAACTGCATCCTCTTCCCGGTCGGTGACTCGGGCTTATTCACTGGCGCGTTCGCGAGACTGTTGGTCAGCTGGCTGATGTTCGACAGCACGGCCAGTTCGTCCTGGTACGTCTTGAGCAGCAGCTCTTCGAGCAGCGGGTCGCCCGGCTGTTCGGCCAGCGCGGCATTGATCTCATCCGCGGCGCGACGCATCTCACCGAGATTGAATTCGAGCTTCGCACGGGCAGACGTCGGCAGTGCGGCGATACGCTGGTCCAGCACCTGCGTCAGCTGACGGCGAGCCGCGACGTATTCCGGATCGAGCTGACCCGCCGGTCCGAACGCAGCTGACATGGCCACCGCCGCGTCCGAAGCCGCGTGTGCGTTCTCCGGGACAGCTGGCACTGCAGCCTGCTGCATCAGAACACTCCGGTCGAGCAGGCTCGCGGTGAGCAGTGAGGAGCCTGCGACGAGCACCACCGCAGCTGCTGCCTGCCAGAGCCAGGCGGGACGTCGCGTCGTGGACGCAACGGGCTGCGCGCGCGCTTCGATCCGTGCCGCGATGTCCGGCCACAAGTCACGACCGGGCGCCACCTCGAGCGGCAACTTGCCGAGCCGGGCATCGAGTCGCGCGGCGGCGTCCCGTGCTGTTCGCTCATCCTGCGTCATGGTTCCACTCCGTCTCCCCGAGCCTGGCGCTCAACAGCGCGCGGGCCCGGTGTAACTGTGCCTTGCAGGTGCCGACGGCAATGCCGAGCAGCTGCGAGGCTTCCTCGTGCGAGTGGCCATACACGCCCACCAGCACCAGCACCTGCCGCGCTCCCGGGGGCAGCCCGGCGATGGCGGTTTCGAGGTCGCGGCTGCGGCCCGGATCGACCGTCGAGTGGTCGGCCAGGACGTCGGCGACCTCACGCTCGACCGAATCCCCGGCGCCGAGCGACTCGCCCCGACGTCGCGCCTGCTGCAGCACCGCGTTCACCGCGATCCGGTGCAGCCACGTCCCGAACGCGCTGCGCGTCTCGAAGCGCGGCAGGTTCCGCCACGCCTGCACGAAAGCTTCCTGCGTGCAGTCTTCGGCCGTCGCGACGTTGCCAGTCATGCGCAGGCACAACGCGTGGATGCGCGCCGAATGCCGGCGGTAGAGCTGCTCGAAGGCCGCGGACGAACCGTCTGCCGCGGACGTGACCAACCGGCGCTCCTCGGCCGCCTCGCGTACGCGCTGCAGTTCATCGACGACCTCCCCGGCTTGTGCCAAGACCCACCTCGCTGCTACCCGTCGCACCGTGCGGCCGGGTCCGGCATCCTACACAGGCCGCCTGCCGGCCCGTGTCGTGCCCCTGTGACAGATCAGATGCGACACATGGCCAAAAGGTTTACTCAGGAGTCTCCATGCCTGACGCGATCCGTGTCGAAAGGAATGGCCCCATCGGCACGGTGATCCTGCACCGTCCCGCCGTGCGTAACGCCGTGGACCCGCCCACCGCAATGGCTCTGGCTCAAGCCTGCCTGAGCCTCGACCGCGACCCGGACATCCGGGCCCTGGTCCTGTGGGGCGAGGGCGGCACGTTCTGCGCCGGCGCCGACCTGGGCGCCGTAAGCCGAGGCTGGGATCCCTCCAGGCTGCAGGCACCGACCGGCGCGCCTGACGACGTCTTCGGGCCCATGGGTGTGTCGCGGCTGGAACTCGGCAAGCCGGTGATTGCAGCGATTGCGGGTCATGCGGTCGCCGGCGGTCTGGAAATAGCGCTGTGGTGCGACCTGCGGGTGGCCGAGGAGGACGCAACGCTCGGCGTGTTCTGCCGGCGCTGGGGCGTGCCGCTGATCGACGGCGGCACGTTCCGCCTGCCGCGCCTCGTCGGCGAGGGTCGCGCGCTCGACTTGATCCTGACCGGTCGCGCCGTGGGTGCCAGCGAGGCGCTGGCCATGGGGCTCGTCAATCGAGTCGTGCCCCGCGGTGAATCACGCCTCGCCGCAGAAACGCTGGCGCACGAAATCGCGTCGTTTCCGCAGGTCTGCCTGCGTGCCGACCGCGCGTCATGCCGTGAACAGTGGGACCGCGATCGTGCCGAGGCGTTGCGCAACGAATTCGCGCGCGGCCTTGACGTACTCAACAGCGGCGAGTCCGCCCAGGGAGCCGCGCGCTTCGTGGGCGGCGCGGGCCGCGGCGGCCAAGCCGTCGACTGAACTCAGTTTGGCGGCGTGCCCTGCAGGTAATCGACGGCTGCGCCAAGGATCGTGCGCACCGCCACCGGCAGCGCGCCTTCATCCATGAAGAACAGCGGCGAATGGTTGCTGGGCGCGGCGGCGGCATCCTGTCCTTTCGGCGTCACACCGACCATGTAAAAGAACGCCGGCGCTTTCTGCCCGTAATACGCGAAATCTTCCGAGCCGGTGACGAAGGGCATGACCTTGACGGTGTTGTCGCCCGCGGCCCGTTGCAGCGAGGCCACGGCCCGTGCGGTCAACGCGGGGTCGTTGACCACGACGGGGTTCGGGTCGCCGCCGAGTTCGAACACCGTAGTGGCGCCCGCCGCTGCCGCGGTCTGGCTCGAGATGTGCTTGATACTCTCGATGACCTGCTGGCGCACAGCCGGGTCGAACGTGCGGAAGGTGCCGACCATCTCGACCGACTCCGGGATGATGTTGTTGCGGATGCCGCCCTTGATCGCGCCGACCGAGACGACGACCGGGTATTCGGTGATGTTGACCTGGCGGCTCACGATCGTCTGCAGCGCCAGCACGATCTGCGAGGCGGTGACGATGGGGTCGACGCCGCCCCAGGGTCGCGAGCCGTGCGTCTGCCGACCCTTGACCACGAGCTTGAAGCGATCCGACGCGGCCATCAGCGAACCTTCGCGGTAACCGATCGCGCCAGTGTTCATCGCCGACCAGAGGTGCAGGCCGAACACGGCGTCGGGTTTGTTGGTTGCAAACAGGCCCTCGTCCAGCATCAGGCTGGCGCCGCCGCGTTCACCGTCGGGGGCGCCCTCTTCTGCAGGCTGAAAGATGAACATCACCGTGCCGGGAAGTTCGTTGCGCATGCCGGCGAGCACTTTGGCCGCCCCGAGCAGGATCGCCATGTGACCGTCGTGGCCG
>JAABQQ010000250.1 GCA_011391405.1 Gammaproteobacteria bacterium | reverse complement strand
CGCGCGACGACGACATCGTGCAGTCGGCCGGGCCAGTCCCGTGGGGGTGGCCGGTAACGCCAGGCGAGATAAGTCGACAACACGATGAAAAAGGTAGCGAGGCTACCGGCCAGCCCGAGGCCGAGCGCGCGCCAGTCGGGATCGTCCACGCCGAGCCGATCGAGCAGGTCGAACTGCGACTGCGCGTCGAAGCGCACGATGCGCTGGTTCCAGAAGTCGTTGACCGCGTCCCATCCCAGTTCGACTTGCAGCCACATCGGACTCGCGTCGCGCAGACGGCCCGGGACGGGTTCATCCTCGGCGACCGCATCGATCAGGCTGCCCTGGATGCGCTCGGGAGCTACGGCGGCGGTGGGGTCGACCCGCATCCAGCCGCGGCCTTCGATCCAGACCTCAGACCACGCGTGTGCGTCGGACTGCCGCACGATCAGGTAACCGCCGAACGGATTGAACTCGCCGCCCTGGTACCCGGTGACGACGCGCGCCGGCACGCCGGCCGCACGCATTACGACCGTGAACGCCGAGGCGTAGTGCTCGCAGAAGCCCTTGCGCGTCTCGAACAGGAATTCGTCGACCGCGTTGTCGGCGAGCCGCGGCGGCTTCATGGTGTATTCGAACGGCTGCTCGCGGAACATGGCCAGCATCTCGCCCACGATGGCGCGTGGGTTGCCGACGTGGCGAGCCGCGAGATCTCGTCCGAGCGCAACGCTGCGGGCATTGGTGCCATCGCGTGGCAGCGCGAGGTCCTTGCGTCGCATCGATTTCGCCAGCGACGCGCCGGCCGTGAAATTCGTGTGCGAGGTGAGGTCAAAGGCCGCCACGTTGTTGATTGGGCGCGCCGACAACAGCGTCAGGTCGAACGACTGCGTGATCTCGCGTTCCGGCCACGCCGACGGCAGGTCGAGCGCCAGCACCCAGCGTCGGGCGTGCGGCTGCAGCGTGATCTGGTAGCGGATGGCGGGTCCGCGGAAGGTGACCTGCGGCTGTGGAAACGCTTGCGCGCTTGGCCGCCGCCAGCTGCGCCCATCGAATTCGTGCAGCACCGGGCCGCGCCAGTAGCGTTGCTCCGGCGGGGGCGTGGCGCCGAAGAACCGGGCGCGAAAGGCAACTTCGCCGGACGCACTGAGGTCGGAGACGTCACCCGGCGTCATCTCGTCGTCGAGACCCGTCCTGGCCTCGCTGCTCGCATCGAAGCCCCAGAACGGCCCGGGCAGCCGTGGAAAGAGCAGGAACAGCAGCAGCGCGAGTGGCGCTGCCTGCAATAACAGCTGCAGGGTGCGTCGTACGATGTGGCGTGCCGGCGCCTGCGCCGAAGGGGCGTGCACGCGCATCAGCGCGACCGCCGTGAGAAACGCGCTGCCGAGCAGCCAGGGAAGTTGCGACAGGGACTGTTCCCGCAGCAGCGCCGCGTAGAGCAGGAACCAGCCGATGAATACGATGACGGTGAGATCGCGGGACGTGCGCGTCTCGAGCAGCTTCGCGGCCGCCATCAGCACGAGGAAAGCCGTCCCGGCCTCGATGCCGTTCAGCGTGCGGTACGTGCCGAAAATCGCGACGGTCGACACCAGCACCACGACGACGCGAAGGGCGAGAGGCGCGAGCTTCCAGCCCCGCAGGTCGGCCGTCCAGCGCCACGCGCACACGGCGAGCAGCAGCAGCGTGACCCACGCCGGCAGGTGCGGCACGTGGGGTCCCACGGCGGCGGCGAGTGCGGCCATCACCCAGTTCAGTCCACGGAGCCGCGACGACGCGTTCAGCTCACGCACTCGCAGTCTCCTTCACCTCGAACAGTGCGAGCGCGTTCAAACAACGTTCGCGGTGGGCTGGGCCCACGTTGGTCTCAATGGCCGTGCCAGGAAGGCGCAAGGCGAAGGCCTCGCCACGTTCCTGCGCATCGAGCACCCAGCGACAGAGTTGTTCGAGCCGCGCTTCGACGGCGAGCCCGGCCAGGCGGTCGAAATCGAAGACGTGCGAAACGACGTCGGTGCCCGCGAACTGCTTGGTGTACAGGCCCTGACCGCGCGCATAGGCTTTCCATGCCACGCGCCGCAGCGAGTCGCCGGCCTGGAACGGCCGCAAGCCGGCAAAGTCTTCCGCACCGATGGCTCCTGATTGCGCGCCGCCGGTATCCGTCGCGGTGAGCGGCGGGGTCAGTGCGCGCTCCGCGGGCCTGGGCCAGGCGATCGCCGAATACGCCGGATGCACGACGGCCCAGGCGCGAAACAGGCCGAACGGATGGCTGGTCGAGACGATGAAGCGCTCGAGCGCGACACGGCCGCGGCGCTGAGCAGGCAGGACCAGTGTCGCCTCGCTCGAGCCCCTGGGCGGCAGGTCGGCCGTGACGCTGCCCGGTTCGTTCCTGGCGAAGCCGATCTCGAGGGCGGGCCGGGCGACGTTCGACGAATGTTCGAGCAGCACGCGAAACCGGACATCGCTGCCCACGAATCCGGGTACCGCCTCGAGCAGGCGCAGTTGCACCCCGGTCAGCGTGCCGTGCGCGTGATGCATGGTCACGAGGCCGAGACTCACCAGCAGAAACGTGAAGCCGAGTCCCAGGTTGTTGTTGTAGTTCATGCCGCCGAGCAGCATCGCGCAGAGCATCGCGCCGTACGCGACGCCGAGCCAGGTGGGCAGGATGTAGATGCGCTGGCGGCGCAGTTCGACGGGATCCGTGTCAGCACCCTGACGACGCCGGACCCACGCGTGTGCGCGCCGTTCGATACGCGCCCGCAGGTCCCGCAGCAGCCGGCGCATTGCGCTCAGGGAACGGCGACGGCCGCCAGCACGTGTTGACCGATCTCGCTGGCGTTGCGGAAGCGGGCTTCGTCGCGCGGCGCGAGTCGGTGTCCGACGACGGAGGGCAGCACGGACTGCACGTCCTCCGGCAGCACGCCTTCGTGCCCGTGCATGAAGGCCCATGCCTGGGCCGCGCGCAGCAGCGCAATCACGGCACGCGGCGAGAGCCCGGCTTCGAACTCCGGCGCCTGCCGCGTGTAGCGCGCCACGGCCTGCACGTAATCGAGCAGGGCGTCCGACGCGTGGACCTTCGGCACGGCGCCCTGCAGGCGCAGCAGTTGCTGCGGCGAGATTGCCGTCGCGAGTTCCGTGAGCAGGTCGCGCCGATCGCGTCCGAGCAGCAATTGCCGCTCGAGCGATGCCGCCGGATAACCGAGTTCGATGCGCATCAGGAAGCGATCGAGCTGCGACTCCGGCAGCGGGTAGGTGCCGACCTGGTACGAGGGGTTCTGCGTCGCGATGACGAAGAATGGTTCCGTGAGCGGATAGGTCTGGCCGTCGGCCGTGACCTGGTGTTCCTCCATCGCTTCGAGCAGCGCGCTCTGCGCCTTGGGCGTTGCCCGGTTCACTTCGTCCGCCAGCACGAGCTGGGCGAAGACGGGTCCGCGATGGAAGCGGAACTGCCCGGTGTCGGCTTCGAAGACCGAGACGCCGATGATGTCCGCCGGCAGCAGGTCGCTCGTGAACTGGATGCGCTGGTACGAGAGACCCAGCGAGCGGGCGAGGGCGTGAGCCAGCGTGGTCTTGCCGACCCCGGGGATATCCTCGATCAGCAGGTGTCCCCGTGCAAACAGGCACGCGAGGCACAGGCGGACCTGCGTTTCCTTGCCGAGGATGATTTCGTTGAGGCCCGCCACGGCCGCGTCGATCAGCGCGTTCAGCGACGGCTCGGTGGTTGCAGTCGGTTCGATGGCACTCGACACGTCAGCCTCCCGCCGGCGCGGTGAGCGTCGCCAGCCGCCGCATCTGCTCGTCCAGCTGGTCGAGCTGGCGTTCGAACTCGGCAATGCGGCCCCGTTCCTGCACGACGACGCTCTCCGGCGCATTGGCGATGAAGTTCGCATTGGCAAGCTTGGCGGCGCACTTGTCGCGCTCCTGCAGCGTCCTGGACCTGCGCTTCTCGAGTCGGGCCAGTTCCGCCGAAACGTCGTCGATGAGGCGGTCGAACGGAGCGAGAATGGTGCGTCCGGCACTGATCGCGATCGCGCACGGCGGGAGGTCGGCTTCCGACTGCACGAGTTCGACCGATTCGAGGTTCGCGACCTTGCGGATCGTCGCGGCCAGCGCACCGATGGCTGCGGCGTCGCCGGCCTTGTCGCTGCGCACGTACACCGGCGTCGCGCGCGAATGCGGCACGTCGAGTTCGCCGCGGATCTGGCGGATGCCGAGCACCACGGCCTGCAGTGCCGCGATGTCGCGCTCGGCCAGCGCATCGGGCGCGAACTCCGTGGTCGCCGGATAGGGTTGCAGCATGATCGTGCCGTCCGTTCGCCCCGCGAGGGGCCCAACCTTCTGCCAGATCTCTTCGGTGATGAACGGCATCAGCGGATGCAGCATGCGCAGCGTGCCTTCGAGCACTTCGAGCAGCGTGCGACGCGTGCCACGCCGTGCGGCGGGGTCGGCGTCCGCGGCCTGCAGCACGGGCTTCGAGAGCTCGAGGTACCAGTCGCAGAATTCGTACCAGACGAATTCGTACATCGCCTGCGAGGCGAGGTCGAAGCGATAGGCCGCGAGATTAGAACGCACGCTGGCCACGGCGGCACCGAGGCGGCCGCGAATCCAGCGATCGGCGACGGAGTACTCGCACGGGCCGCCCGCGATGTCCGCCGCATGCTCCTCTGTGTTCATGAGCACGTAGCGCGCCGCGTTCCACAGCTTGTTGCAGAAATTGCGGTAGCCCTCGACCCGGCCGAGGTCGAAGCGGATGTCGCGACCCATGGTCGCGAGCGCGGCGAAAGTGAAGCGCAACGCATCGGTGCCGAAGGACGGAATGCCCTGCGGGAACTGCTTGCGCGTCGCCTTCTCGATCGCGTTCTTCATCTGCGGCTGCATCAGGCCGGTGGTGCGCTTTGCGATCAGCGTCTCGAGGTCGATGCCGTCGATGAGGTCGAGCGGGTCGATGATGTTGCCCTTCGACTTCGACATCTTGTTGCCGTACTCGTCGCGAATGAGCCCGGTGATGTAGACCTCGCGGAAGGGCACGTCTTCCTGGAACTTGAGGCCCATCATGATCATCCGGGCGACCCAGAAGAAGATGATGTCGAAGCCCGTGACCAGCACCGACGTCGGGTAGAAAGCCGCGAGCTCCGGCGTCTGCCGCGGCCAGCCCAGCGTCGAGAACGGCCACAGCGCCGAACTGAACCAGGTGTCGAGCACGTCCTCGTCCTGGCGCAGCGCGACCGGTTTGCCGTGCTGCCGGGTCGCGGCAACTTGTGCGTCCGCCTCGCTGCGCGCGACGAAGATGTTGCCGTCGTCGTCGTACCACGCAGGGATGCGATGGCCCCACCAGAGCTGGCGGCTGATGCACCAGTCCTGGATGTTGCGCATCCACTGGAAGTACGTCTTCGACCAGTTGTCCGGGACGAAGCGGATTCGGCCATCTTCGACAGCCGCGATGGCCGGCGCCGCCAACGGCGCGATGCGCACGTACCACTGGTCGGTGAGCCACGGCTCCAGCACGGCGCCGCTGCGGTCGCCGCGCGGCACGGGCAGCGTGTGCGGGTCGACTTTTTCGAGCAATCCGGCGGCTTCGAGGTCGGCGACCACGCGCTTGCGCGCCTCGAACCGATCCAGGCTCCGGTACTGCGCCGGCACTTCGTCGTTGAGCGCCGCATCGGCCGTGAGGATGTTGATCATCGGCAGCGAGTGACGCTTGCCGATTTCGTAGTCGTTGAAGTCGTGCGCCGGCGTGATCTTGACGCAACCGCTGCCGAACGCCGGATCGCAGTAGTCGTCGGCGATGATCGGCACCAGGCGGCCGGTGAGCGGCAAGCGGATCTGCTGGCCGACGAGGTGCTGGTAGCGAACGTCGGCGGGGTTCACGGCGACGGCCGTGTCACCGAGCATCGTCTCCGGACGGGTCGTCGCGACGATCATGTGGCCGCTGCCGTCCGCGAGCGGATAGCGCAGGTGCCACAAGTTGCCGACCTCAGGTTCCGCGACCACTTCGAGGTCGGACAGCGCCGTGTGCAGCACCGGGTCCCAGTTCACGAGACGCTTGCCGCGATAGATCAGCCCGTCCTCGTGCAGGCGGACGAAGACTTCGAGCACGGCCTCGGAGAGGCCCGCGTCCATCGTGAATCGGTCACGTGACCAATCCACCGAATTGCCGAGCCGGCGCATCTGGCGCGAGATCGTGCCGCCTGATTCCTCTTTCCACTCCCACACGCGCTCGACGAATTTTTCGCGGCCCAGGTCGTGCCGCCTCCTGCTTTCCGCGGCGAGCTGGCGTTCGACGACCATCTGCGTCGCAATGCCGGCGTGGTCGGTGCCCGGTTGCCAGAGGGTGCGATCGCCGTCCATGCGATGCAGTCGGGTGAGCACGTCCATCAGCGTGTGCTGGAAGGCGTGGCCCATGTGCAGCGTGCCCGTGACGTTGGGCGGCGGGATGACGATGCAGTAGGGCGTGCCGTCACCGACGGGCGCAAACCAGCCGGCCGCTTCCCAGGCGGCGTAGATGCGGGATTCGATATCTCGGGGGGAGTAGCTCTTGTCCATCGACGGCCTCGTGCGCGAACCGTCGATTATAGCGGTAGTCCCGCGGTTGCCCGTCTCAGTTCGTGAGGCCCGGGCCCCTGAAATGCTCGGCGATGACCCGCGAGATCAACCGCGGCAGCTCGGCCTTGAGGCGGTCCGAGACCTGTTCGAGCAGCAGGGCCTCCATTTCGCGCAGCGCGTTATGGACCAGTTCGTCTGCATGCTCGTGGACCACGGCCGCCAGGTGCGCTTCGAGCTCGCCCAGGAACCGGCTGGTGTCGTTGATGAAGGCCGAGGCTGAGCCGATGCTCGGCTCGACAATGTCCGTCAGCACGGGGATCTGGTCGGCGGGCAGGTTGTTCATGGTGCAGCGGAGCCTCGCTCAGAGCGGATGCGCCTCGGGTGCGCAACCTGCGTCACGGTACGTTCGCCAGCGGTGGCGGCCCGCTTTTTTCGCGTCTTCGTCGCCGCCGACCACCTCGCAGATTCGAGCATAGGCGGAAAAGTCTGCGGGTGCATCGGGCGCGAGGTTGATCAACACGTCGCGGTGACTGGCGGGCAGGCTGGAGCTGCCCACCACGACCGGAGTGGCCGCGACCACGTCCGGCTCGGTCGGCCAGACTACGTGCGGCACGAAGCTGCGGTCGGCAAAGGTCCACAGCAGCTCGTCGAATTCCGCGGTTTCCGCAGCACTGGCCGTGCGGACGGCCACTCGCAGACCCTGATCGCAGGCCTTTTCGGCAAGGCGGCACGCCGTGACGAGGCGAGCCCGGCGGTCGGGTTCGCCCAAGGTGTAGAAGTCGACTTTAGTCGCGCCCACGGTGCGTGCGGCGTGGGATCAGGCCCGGCCGAGCAGGAAGTCCAGCAGCAGGGGCACCGGGCGTCCGGTGCTGCCCTTGTGCGAACCTGTCAGGTAGGCCGTGCCCGCGATGTCCAGGTGGGCCCAGTGCAGGCCGTCGGTAAACTTGGCGAGGAAGCACGCGGCCGTGATGGCGCCGCCGTCGCGACCGCAGGCATTGGCGAAGTCCGCGAAATTGCTCTTCAGCTGCTCGTGGTATTCCTCGGCCATCGGCATGTGCCAGCAGCGGTCTTCAGCGCGCAGGCCGGCTGCGGTGAGTTCACCTGCGAGTTCGTCGTCGTTGCTCATGACGGCGCTCATGTGCGCCCCGAGCGCGATCACGCAGGCGCCCGTAAGCGTCGCGATGTCGACGACCGCCGCCGGCTTGAAGCGGCGCGCGTAGGTGAGTGCATCGCACAGGATCAGGCGACCTTCGGCGTCGGTGTTGAGCACTTCGATCGTCTGGCCCGACATGCTGCGGACGATGTCGCCGGGTTTCGTCGCCCGACCGCTCGGCATGTTTTCGCAGGCCGGCACGATGCCGACGACGTTGAGCTTGAGTCCCATTTCGGCCGCGGCCTTGATCGCCCCGAAGACGCTGGCAGCGCCGGTCATGTCGAACTTCATTTCGTCCATGCCCGGTGGCTGCTTCAGCGAGATGCCGCCGCTGTCAAACGTGACGCCCTTGCCGACCAGCGCGACGGGCGCCTGGCCCGCGCGACCGCCGTCGTAGCGCATGACGATCAGCTTGGCCGGCTCGTCGGTGCCGTTGGTGACGGACAGGAACGAACCCATCTTGAGCCGCTTCAGGTCGCGTTCTTCGAGAACCTGCGTCCGCACCGACGTGTACGACCGGGCGAGTTCCTTCGCCTGCTGTGCGAGGTAGCTCGGTGTGCAGACGTTGGCCGGGAGGTTCGCCAGATCTCGCGTCAGGGCGGAGCCCGCGGCAATCGCCTGGCCATGGTCCAGGCCACGTTGCGTTGCCGACTTCTGGCTGGCGTCGGTGATGGCGATGCCGAACGACTTCAAGGCGGAATCCGCTGGCTTGCGCGCACTGCGGATGGCGGGGACACGGTAGAGTGCCGCGCCCACCGCCTCGGCGGCGAGGCGGGCGTCGTAATAGGCGTCGGGCTCGGTGACCGCTTCCGCGAGGTAACTTACGGCGTCGCGGGCGCCCGTCCGGGCGATCGCGCTCAGCGCAGCAATCAGCGTCTTGCGGTACTGCTTGCGGCCAAAAGCGCCTTTCTTGCCGAGTCCGACCACCAGGACGCGTTCGCAGGCGGCGCCTTCCGTATCCATGAGGCGCAGTTCGCCGGTCTTGCCATGCACGTCGCCGCGCTTGATCAACCGGCCGAGGCGTCCCTCCAGTGCGGAATCGAGTGCAGCGGCCGCACCCGTGAACCCGCCGCCGCCTTCATGCAGGCCGACGATGGCGCAAGCGGTCTTCTGGCGGTGGGGGGCGGCAGTGGCGACGAACAGGCGCATGGGTCAGTCCTTTATCCTTATGGCTTCCGGCGGGGGGTCGACTTTGTACCCGGCGACCGGTACGCCCGTTAAACTGAGCGCGCGAGTTTACCGATTCCCGCCGAGGCCCGCGAACTTTGCTCAATCGCCTGGACCGCTATCTGCTGCGCGAAGTGACCGTGACCTTCGTCGCGGTCACCGGCGTGCTGCTGATTGTGCTGCTATCCAACCAGTCTGCGCGGGTGCTCGGCCAGGCGGCAGCGAACGGGTTTCCCGCCAGCATCGTGCTGACGCTGATCGGCCTCACCACGTTGCAGTACCTCACCGTGCTCGTTCCCATCGGCCTGTTCCTCGGGATCGTGCTGGCGCTCGGCCGCCTCTACCACGAGAGCGAGATGACTGCGATGACGGCTTGTGGGGTCGGGCCGTTGCGGATTTATCGGCCGATTGCGCTGCTGGCGGTAGTCGTGGCGGCCCTGCTCGCAGTGCTGTCCTACCGCATCGTGCCGGCTGCCTGGGTCAAATCGAACGATGTGCGTCTCGAGGCGATGCGGGCTGCGCAGTTCGGCGCGCTCACGCCGGGACGCTTCCGCAGCTTCGCCGGCGGTGACGCCGTGTTCTATGCCGAGCGCGTCGAGAAGACAGGAGAGCTGTACGGCGTGTTCGTGCAGCGCAGTGTCGGCGACAAGATCGAGGTTGCGATGGCCGAACGTGCAGTGCAACGCGGCGCAGGCCAGCCCGAGCAATTGTTCATCCTGTACGACGGGCGCCGTTACGAAGGCGTGCCTGGCACGCCGAACTGGCGCATCGTGGAATTTCGCGAGCACGGGATTCCGGTACGCCTGCCGGAGGCGAAGGCGGGCAAGAACAAGATCGAGACGAAGAGCACGGCGACGCTGATGGCGTCGGACGATTCGAAGGATCGCGCCGAATTCGCGTGGCGCACGGCGGTACCTGTCATGGCGCTGGTGTTGATGGTGCTCGCGGTGCCGCTCGCTCGCCTGCGTCCGCGCCAGGGACGGTTCGCCCGTGTCGCGTACGCGGTGCTCGCGTACTTCCTGTATTCGAACCTGCTGGCGGCGGTGCGCGTCTGGATCCAGAAGGATTCGGCGGGCGGGCAACTCGGCCTCTGGTGGGTCCATCTCGTGCCGCTCGCGCTCGCCGCGTGGCTGCTCTGGAGTGAAATCCACCCCGGCAAACCATGGCACCTGCGCTGGCGACGGCGTCCAGTCAGCGCCGCGGCGACAGGCTGAGGTCGCGCCATCGTGATGGGAGTTCTTGGCCGTTACCTGATCCGCACCGTGCTCGGTTATACCGCGCTGGTCATGATCGTGCTGCTCGCGCTCGGCGCGCTGTTCATGTTCATCGGCCAGCAGGACGACATCGGTGTCGGCAACTACACGGCTACGCAGGCGCTGCTGTTCGTCGCCCTCAACCTGCCGAGCTACCTGTTCCAGTTGTTGCCCGTGGCGGCACTGATCGGCTCGCTGCTCGGTCTCGGCAACCTGGCGCGCGGCAGTGAACTCATCGTCATGCGCTCTGCGGGTGTGACGACGCTGCGTTTCTGCCTGTGGCTCGGCATGGCCGGCCTGATCCTGTCGTCGCTGCTGTTCGTCATCGGTGAATACGTCGCTCCACCGCTCGGGCAATACGCGCGGCAGCTCAAGGTCTTTGCCAAGTTCGACGAGTTCGCCCTTGCTGGCAACCGCGCAACGTGGGTGCGTGATGGCGACACGATCATCAGCGTCGACCAGCAGTCTGCCAGTACGCGCTTCGGCGGCATCAAGGTGTTTCAGGTCGATCGCGAACGTCGGCTCGTGAGCGTCGGCCGCGCCGAATCGGCGAGCGTCAAGGGTGACAAGGTCTGGCGGCTGGAAAAATACGTCGGCACGTCTTTCGCGCCGGATTCGATGACGGCTACCGTCGATCGCGCAGGCGAGCGCGACGTGCGCACTTCGTTGTCGTCGGAATTCCTCGGTCTTGCCATCGCTGAGCCCGACACGATGGGTCTGCGTGACCTGCGCGATTACATCGCGCACCTGCAGCGTAACGAACTGGAGTCGGGCCAGTTCGAGGCTGCCTACTGGTCACGCCTCGCACGGTTCGTCGCCGTGCTGCTGGTGATCATGCTGGCGCTGCCGTTCTGCGTGGGGTCGCTGCGCAATTCGGGGCAGGGCGCGCGTACCGTGATCGGCGTGCTGATCGGTGCGGGATTCGTGCTGCTGAGCCAGACGCTCGAGAGCAGCGGGGAGTTGTTCAGCCTGCCGCCCTGGATGGTGGGCTGGCTCCCGACGGCGTTGCTCGGCGTGGTGACGGGGACGCTTCTCTGGCGTAACCGCTGAGTCGCGGTTCGATTCACTGGCGTCGCTGCGATGCGGTGCGCTCGTGCAAGTCCAGCGGTGCCGCCGGTTTTGCAGTCAGGCGCGGAAGCAGGGCGCTCCGATGAGGTTGTCCTTCCGCACCGCGGAAAGGCAGACACGCGGTGCGGAAGGACAACCTCATCGGGCGCTGCGAGCAGGCGCCTGAGCGAATTTTCGGTGGACCGAAAATTTGCACGGCGCAGCGGCGTCGAAGCGGCGCCTCGAATCGAACGCGATGTGCCGATTGCACGAACGGTAAACCCGAATGAAGGTGTGAGCGACTGAGTCGCATCACCACGGTCTAGCCATGGCGGCAGACGTTGGGTTTGGTTCGCGCCTCAACCCTGCGGTTATCTCGATGGGTGCGGCGGTTTCTGGATGGGTGTGCGCGGCCGTCGAATTGGAGCGCCGTCTTTCTTGCGTGAGTCTGCTTGCGCCGTGCGAGTCGTTCGGTCTGCCGAACGGCTCGCTCAGGCGCGGCGTGTCGAGCGTTTGATTCGGTTGATTGTCCGAATCGCGTGTCTGCCTTTCCGCGATTCGGACAATCAACCGAATCAAACGCCTGTCACTACCTCGCCTTACGGCCCTTCGGCAGAACCACCACCCGCGAATGCGAAAGGGAGTCATGCCAGGTACGGTGGTCACGATCGAACAGCGCCCACACCCAGCCGAGACCAGCCGGCAGCCAGGAGAGGACGCTCGCGCCCAATCGCACAGCCACGTCCCGCCACGTCAGCAGGAATCCGTCGTCGCGCTGCACGCGCAACCGCCACGACGCCATGCCCAGCGTCTGCCCGCGCTGGGTCCAGGGCAAGCCGAAGTAGGCGAGGATGGCGACGACCAGCGCTGCCCAGTACGGCAGCGCAAGCAGGGGAGCGCGATCCCACGTCACGGCCTCGCCACCGGTGAACGGCAGGAAGCACGCGGTGACGATCATCAGCACTGCCAGGACGAGCAGGCCGTCGTAGACCATCGCCGCGAGTCGTCGCAGCAAGCCCGCGGTCGGCAGCGCCGCTGCGGCAGTGGCGATGGAACTGGCGGAATCTTCGTCCGGGCTGGTCACGGCGGTGCTACGTTATGGCGGGATCCTGGTCCGGCATGAGAATTCGTTGACTGGTCGAAGGAAACATTGCTCGGCATGAGAATTCGTTGACGGTGTGAAGGGTCGGTGCGCTTGAAGTGCAACGGTAGGCGAAAAATCCGTGCGCGTCACGGTGTTCCAGAGTGGAATGCGGCCGTGGTCAGTGGACGAACGAGGCGACGATGAGTCTGGGTCCTGCTGACCGTCCGGCAACTGCGACAGCGCTGGTCTGGGACTGGCCGCTGCGCGTTTTTCACTGGTCGCTCGTGCTGGCCGTCGCTGGTTCGTTCGCGACGCACTACGCGGGGATGGAGTGGTTCGACTGGCATCGCCGTTGCGGCTATGTCGTCGTGGTACTGATCGGATTCCGGCTCGCCTGGGGTTTCGTGGGCCCGCGGTACTCGCGGTTCTCGTCATTCCTGCGCGGGCCGCGCGCGATGGTCGAACACCTGCGAGGCAGGCAGCCCTACCCGAAGGCGGGCCACAATCCCGTCGGTGCGGTCAGCGTGCTCGCGTTCCTGGGGTCGCTGGCGGTGCAGGCGGGCACGGGACTGTTCGCCAACGATGAAATCGCGAACGCGGGCCCGTTCTACGGGTGGGCTACGCAGGCGACCAGCAATCGCCTCACCACGCTGCACGATCTCAATTCCAGCGTCCTGCTGGCGCTGATCGTCGCGCACCTCGTCGCCGTCGCGTGGTACGACGGGCGGCGACGGCTCGGGTTGGTGCGCGCGTTCTGGACGGGCCGCAAGGCAGGGGCGGAGGGTATTCGTTCGTCACATGGCGGACTCGCGCTCGTCATCGTGGTGGCGTTGATCGTCGCCCTGGCGCTTGCGATCCGTGCGGCGCCAGAGGCGTCGGTCAACTTCTACTTCTAGAACGCAGTCCGTTCCGCCGCAGATCCTTCACTCGTTCTTGTACTTGTCGTGGCACGCCTTGCAGGTGTCGGCCGTGTCGAAAAATGCCGCCTTGCTCTGCGCAAAGTCGCCGGTTTTCGCCACGGTGGCCAGCGTGGCGCTGCGATCGACGAGGTTTTTCATCTTCGCGTCGAAGTCCGCGCGGTTGGCCCACATGGCGGGCTTCAGTTCGGAGTGCGGCAGGTTCCGTGTTTCAGCCGGGAAGCCTTCGCTCAGCATCGGTGCGATCAGCGCGACGCGGTCGGCGCGCTTGGCGAATTCGGCGGCGTCGTAAGGCACCTTGCCCTGGGCCATCGCGCCCATCGGGCCGAAGTTCCAGGCCATCACCTGGTACAGCGACTTGCGGTACTTGAGCGCCTGCTCGCCCTTCGACGGCGGGTCGTCGGCCTGCACGGCACCGGCGAAAATGCATGTGGTGGTGAGCAGAGCGATTGCGAACGGACGGGAAAACGTCATGGGTGGGGCGCTCCTTCAAGCGGCAGTCCTCGGGCGAGCCGCGAAGGTACCGCAGGCCGCGTGACGGTGTCACGACGGCGATGCTGGCAATCAACCCGTGCGACGCGACAGGGCGAGGATGTCGGCGCGATACGCGCGCAGAATTTTCCAGATCGCAGTTTCGGGCGGGCGATCGGCCATCCGGGCGATCAGTCCCGCGAGCGCCGGCCATTCGCGTCCCCACTCGAGCATGCGAACGGCATCGGCGATCACCTGCTGTGTCATCGCGTCCGTTGGCGTGGGCGTGGGCGCGGACTGCGACGTTGGAACCGCTGCGGGACGAGCGGCGGGCTGCGGAGCGGGTGCCGCTACCGGGGGGGTACGAGCTCGTGTCGGTCGCTTGTGTGATCCGGTGGAAGACTTGTGGGTCGCGCTCGTCTGCGTGGCTTTCGCCGGGGTGGGCGCGGCGCCCGTGCGTTCTTGATTCGGGGCGGCCCTGGTCAGGGCACGAAGCCGTGGTTGCTCCACCGTAGCGGACACGCCCGAATCGGGTGCCTTGCCAGTCGCCAGCGGGACGAAGCGCTCGATGTGCTCCGATCCGAGCAGGCTCGTCAGGAACGCCATCAGTTCAAGCGACTCGGCGAATTTCGCATCGCCGGCGTCGCGGCGCTCGCTGAGGTGCGACTTCAATTCCAGCAGGCGGGTGCGGGCGAGGTTCAGGACCAGCGCATTCGGACGCTGGTGTTTCGGCCAGGCTTCCGCCCGCGCATAGGCAGCGTCATCCAGTTGCAGGTAACGCAGGTGCAGCTCGACGCTCGCCAGCCAGCGATCGAGCAACTCCTCCACGCGCCTGTCCGTCGTCGTCATCGTGTCCGCACCCCGTCCTTGTGGTCGGAGTCTAGACGGCGATGGGGCGACCGCCGCAGTCCGGTGTTCAAAGCTGTGACCTGCGACGCAGTTCCAGCCGGGGTCCCGTTCAGGTCAATCCCGGGGTTGCGCAATATCCATATATAGGACATAGTGTCCCATATATGGCAATTCAGCCGCAACGCTCAATCGTGACTGCCAGCCTCCGCTGGCTGCGGCCGATCGCGCGCTGGCTGCTGAAATCCGGCGTCACCTGGAAGGAATTCGCCGAGCTTTCGCGCAGTGTCTTCGTCAGCGTCGCGGCTGAAGAATTTGGCTTGCGCGGCCGCCCCACCAACGTGTCGCGCATCGCGCTGCTCACGGGCATGACCCGGCGAGAGGTGCGTCGTTATCGCGAGTCCGGGGTCGAGAGACCGGCAGAGGACGTGCGGGCCGAGGTCGATCTCAACCACGCGAGCCGCGTGCTGGCGGGCTGGCACCTCGACGCCGAGTTCATCGATGCGATCGGCAAGCCGCGCGAGCTGGAGGCCAAGGGCGAGGGCGCAACGTTCGAGCAACTGGTGCGTCGCTACGCGGGCGACATCCCGGTGACCGCGCTGATCAAGGAGCTCGTGCGTTCGAGCTCGATCGAGCGCACGCCGGACGGGCGCTATCGCGCGCTGCGTCGCTTCTACATGCCGCGGGCCATGGACGGGCAGGCCGTCGAGCGCTCGGGCGCGGTGATCGCCGACCTCGCGACGACCGTCGAACACAACCTGACACGTGACGCTGCGGAACCGCCCCGCTTCGAGGGTCGCGCCCAGAACCGTCACGTCGATCCGCGCCAGCTGCCGGCTTTCCGCGCGTTCATGGAGCGCGAAGGCCAGGCGTTCCTGGAACGCTGCGACGAATGGCTGAGCGCGCACGAGGCGCAACGGGTCGATGGGGCGCCGGTGGCCACCCTGCGGTTGGGCGTAGGGGTCTTTGCAATTCAGGAACGGATGGTCGGAGAAGAATCATGATTCATGCTGGCAAGGCGGTGCGCCGCTGGACGACGTTCGGTGTCGCGATCCTGGTGGCTGCCTGTGGCGGCGGAGGCGGCAGCAGCTCGGACGGCGTCACCGCGGGCATCGATCGCGGCGGCATCGTCACGGCCACGGGTTCCATCACTGGCTTCGGCAGCGTGCACGTCAATGGCGTGCATTACGTGACCACGGGCGCCACCATCACGCTCGACGACAACCCCGGCACCGAATCCGACCTGCGCGTCGGCCAGGTCGTGCGTATCGAAGGTCGCCTCGACCAGGACGGCATTAACGGCACGGCCACGCGCGTCATCTTCGACGACGAAGTCGAAGGCCCGGTGCAGAGCATCGACCTCGCAAATTCCCGGCTGATCGTGCTCGGACGCACGGTCCAGGTCGGCACGCAGACGTCCTTCGACGACAGTATCTCCCCGCGCAGCCTCGAGGGGGTCGCCGTCGGCGACCGCATCGAAGTGAGCGGGCGCGTGGCGACGACGGGCGTCGTCGAGGCGACGCGCATCGAGCGGAAGACTGCACAGTCGAGCGTCGAAGTGAAGGGTACGATCTCC
>JAABQQ010000249.1 GCA_011391405.1 Gammaproteobacteria bacterium | reverse complement strand
CTGCTGCTGCCCCTGCTGTTGTCCCTGCCCCTGGCCTTGTCCCTGGCGTGGTGTCGACGGCTGGTTCTGTGCCATCGATGCCACCGAGGCGAGGGTCAAGAGTCCGGCAACGAGCGTTGCGGTTGTGAATTTGCCTTGCATAGCGTGTTCTCCGTTTGAATCAACCTCGCTACCTCTAACGCGGAACACCGCACGCAGGTTGACGTCACCTGCTTAAGTGACGCTGAAGACTTCGACGGAACAGGTAGGTACTTTTGCGCATGCTCACTGCGGCCCTGCACGCAACTCAACGCGACATCTCGCCGGGTGCGATTCAAACCAGAGTGATGGCGTGACGGTCTACGATGCATCTTCAGCGACGCTTAAGCTCCGGCAGCTAGCCTCTGACTATCAGCGGTGATATGCCGCCAGGAGGTTCGTCATGAGAAAGCTATTGCTGACTTTCGCGTCCCTGGTCCTGCTCGGTATCGCCGCTCCCCTTGCGGCTGCAGAACCACCTGCCGATGAGGTGGCCGCCATGCTCGCGTTCATGCGCGAGGAGGAGAAACTGGCCCACGACGTGTACCTGCTCTTTTCGGAGATGTATGCCGGACAGGAAGCAGGCTCGAAGATATTTGCCCGCATCGCCGAGTCCGAGCAGCGGCACACGGACGCGGTCAAGGGCCTGCTGGATGAGTACGGCCTCCCCGACCCAGCGGCAGGAATGGTCCCGGGTCAATTCGCGGACCAGTCACTGCAGGATCTCTATACCGCGCTGGCAAGCGTCGGTGAGTCCGGCTACACGGAGGCGCTCGGTGTCGGTGTCGTCATCGAGCAGAAAGACATGACGGACATCGTCGCCGCGATCGAACTCAGCGTCGCGTATGCGGATATCGTGCGGGTCTACTCGAACCTGCTCACAGGATCCGAGCATCACCTCGCGGCATTCCTGAAAGTGCTGGACGTCGCCGAGCCAGAGGCCGCGGGTATGAGAATGAGGGGTCGCTGATCGACTGACTCGCGCTTCCTGAGCGGCAAGACCTTGCCGGGACCGACACAAGTACACGCAAGTTTCCGGTCCCGGCCCCTTGCGGCCCCGCAGCACGTGGGTTCATTGTTGCGGGTCATTGAGCGCGAAAAACAAGTGTCCGTTCCACTGAACCCAACCTGACAACGATCAGGTTTTTGCGATGCCCCACCCCAGTCCAGGCCTGCTCGAAAGCAAATTCCAGCCCCAGCTCGGCGCGCGCGTCCAGGTACCCCGGGCACGTCTCGCCGTGCCGGACTCCCTGGTCACAGGCGCCGTGAAGGCAGTGACCGTCATGGGACCGACGGGCTACGGCAAGAGCACGCTGATGGCGCAATGGCATGCTGCGCTGACCGGCGCTGACCCGCGCATGGCCTGCGTGGCCTGGCTGAACCTCGACGAGAACGACAACGACCCGCCGCGCCTGCTGCGCTACCTGTACGGGGCGCTGGCCAAGTGCGTGCCCACGCTCGCGGCGGATGCGGTCACCGAGATATCACGGACCACCGACCTTCCCGTGCTGCTCGAAAGCCTCAGTCTCAAGCTTGCCGCACACGAACAGCCGATTGTGCTGTTCCTCGACGACGCACACGTCATCACCAAACCGGACGCGTCGCGGATTGTCGAGTGGCTGTTGAGCCATGCCGGCACGCAGCTTCGATTCGTCATTGGCGGCCGGCAGGCGGCAGGTTGGCCACAGGCAGAACTTCGCCTGCGTGGCCAGTTGCTCGAGATCGACCAGCGCGACCTCGCCTTCAACCGGGACGAGGCACGCAGCTTCTGCACGACACGACTGACGCACGCACTCGAACCCGCGGCGCTGGGACGACTGCTGGAAAAGACAGAAGGCTGGCCGGCAGCCATGGAACTGCTGACCCTCGCGCTGAACGACACGCCGGATGCCGGCCAGTTGATTGCCGACTTCGCCACGACCGAACGCGGTGTACTCGAATTCCTCAGCGATGCCGTGTTTGGCCGCTTGCCCGCCGAGCAGCGCGCACTGGTGCATCGACTGGCGCAGTTCGACCGCTTCTGTGCCGAGCTCGCGGCAACGGCGCTGGCGCAGCGATCACCGGACATCCTGTTCGCAGAGTTGCAGCGCCGGCACCTGTTCCTGATCCCGCTCGACCGGCAAGGCCGCTGGTTCCGCTTCCATCATCTGGTGGGTGAGTACCTGCGTCGTCACGACCCGCGAGGCGCCGCTGACATCAATGCCAGCCTGACCGCCGGCGGGCACTGGCTGTTCGACCATGGGATAGTCGACGACGCGATTGATTGCGCGGTGCGGGCACAACAATGGGACCTGGCCTGCCGCTGGCTGCTCAAGGCTGCTGAAGACTCGGTGCAGCGCCACGGCGACGGTGCCAACCTGTTGCGCTGGATGCCGCTGATCCCCCATGAAGTGCTCGATCGCTACCCGCTGATCCGCCTGAGCCATGTCTTCTCGCTCGCCTTTTCGCAGCGAGACGCGGCTGGATTCGAGCGCGAACTGGCCGACCTCGAATCGCTGGCAGGGCGACTGGCAGCCGATCCCGGCGCGGACCGGTCAGCTGTACAGGAACTGCTTTGCGCGCTGCCGTTGCAACGAAACATGTGGAGCGCACTTCGCGACGACGCCACCCACCTGCGCTCGCAGGCGGAGGCATGGATTGACGCCTGGCCGGACGCACGCGCCCGCTACCGCGGCGACGCCAACAATGTCGCCGCCTTCGCCTGCAAGACGACCGGGGACATCGACGCCGGTCTCGAGTACTGCACGCGCGCCGATGCACTGCAGGAGGCTGATAACGGCGTCTTCGGTACGTCGTGGACCAAGGTCCTGCGTGCCTTGTTGCTGCTCAAGCGCGGCGACTTCCGCGCAGCGTTCGCGGTGGCAGAGGCCGGATTGCCGCACATCACGGAAAAGCTCTACGGCCACCCCGAGCACCTTGCGTACCAGCAGGCCGTTCGAGCAGCCGTCCTGTACGAATTCGACAACACCACCGCGGCCAGCCAGGCGATCGAATCGATCCCGGATGCGCTGGAGGATCGCGGCGTCGCGGACTTCTTTCTGCTGACTTACCTGACCCAGGCTCGCCTGCAGTTTCACTCTGGACAGGCCGAGGCAGGACTCACCGCACTCCAGCTGGGACGCAAGCTCGGACAAAGACGTGGCCTGCCGCGCGTGAGCGTCACTCTGGCCGGCGAAGAATGTATCTGGCTGTGCCGGCTCGGGCAGTTGCCGGCGGCGCTTGAGCTGGCACGCGCTCACGATTTCGACCGCACCATTTTTCCGCACTACGGCATGGTCGCCGACAAGGCCGCGCGTGTGGCGCCTCGACTATTGATGAGTGAGCAGCCGGAGATGGCAATTGCACAGCTGGGGCCGGCGCTGGTCAGGGCGACGGAAAAGGGCTTTCACCACCGCCGTGTCGAATTGCTCATCCTGCAGGCGGCCGCGCTGCTGCGTTCGGGCCGGACCGCCGAGGCACTGCAATCCTGGGGCGTGGCACTCGACCTCGGTGAGCGCTTTGGCTACCGACGGGTGTTCCTTGACGACATCGACATCATCGCCACCTTGAATCACGCCGCGCGTGGCCAGGAAGGCGTCAAGGTGCCGTCTTGGTTGAAGGCCGGCCCGACAAAAGCCGCCGCAGGGTCCGAGGAGGCGCTGACGCGCAAGGAGCTTCGCATCCTCAAGCACCTGGAGACGGGGGCCGCGAACCGCGAGATCGCCGCTGCCCTGTTCGTGTCCGAAGGCACTCTGAAATGGCACCTGCACAACATGTATCGCAAGCTCGAGTGCAGGAACCGCTCCGGGGCAATTGCCGCGGCGCGCCGGCAGGGATACCTGTGAGCGGACGACTTCAGTTCGACAGCGACGCCTGCATCGCCGCGACGAATGGCTCGATGTAGCCGGGGAACAGTTCGTCGAGCGGCGTGCCCTTGAATTCCGGCAGGTGCAGGGCGTTCCAGTTCGCCCACAGCGGCATGCCTTCGGGACACTCGGTCGCCGCAACACCAATTGCCAGCAGGTGCTTGAGGGCGCCCGGCGGCTGCGCAGCGTACGCCGCTTGCCACTGTGCGGAACTCAGGTGATTGCGTGCCACCGCGCGACCCAGCAGGCGCTCGCGGGTGTCGAGCAATTCGTCCCAGGAGCAATAGGCCGTCGCGGCCACCGGGCAGATCGCATTGCGCGAGGCCGGATGCGCGAGCACGTGGGGAATGATGCGGCCGACGTCACGTCCCGTGGACCATGAAAACTTCTGCACGCCGTCGCCCATGACGCCGACCGGTTCGAGCATGTAGTACTCGGGCCACAGACCCGCCGGGATGATGGTGAAGTCCATGCCCGCCATTTCGATCATCCGGCGGATGAACGCCTTCTGCCGCGACATGGTCTTGTGCACGGTGTCGGTAGGCCAGAACTGTTCCCACTCATAGATGTAGCCGAACTCCGAAGGGACGAACCGCTCGACGCCGGCCTCCTTCGCCGCCCAGATCAGCGGGTACTGCGACTCCGTCGCGAACAGCGGCACGCAGGACACCAGGTAGTCGGTTCCCTCCAGCGCCGGTATCAGCTCGGCGTGATCGGTCACGTCGGCCGACCTCACCTCGACGCCGCGTGCCATCCAGTCATTCCGCTGCTGCTGTTTGTCGTCGCCACTGCGCAGCGCGCCCGATGACGACTTCTCCTGCTGGACGCTCTTGCGCAGCAGCACACGGACGTTGAATTGCTGCATGCGCAGCAGCTCTTCGACGCAGGCGCTGCCCGCGACACCCGTTGCCGCAAAGACCGTGACGGTTTTCTTCATTGTGGTGACTCGGTTCAGCAATGCTCAACCTGCGGCATGCGCGCGCAGCAAGCGAATGAAAAAGATGGCGAACACGGCGTCGCCGGCCGCGAGCAGCATCACCAGCGGCCCCGCATTGCCGGTGACGAAGTAGGCTCCCGCCAGCACGGCAACCCCTACTTTGCAGAGGGCACCGAGTCCGACGTACGGCCAGAAGCGTGCCAGGTCCGCTCCGCCAAGAACGTAGCCAAAGCCGAACCCGACGATCAGCAGTGCCGCCAGATCCACGTACAGCAGCTGACTGGAGTGCAGCACGTCAACGCCCAGCAGATGCGGCGCAGTGCGGGCCAGCAGGACCAGGATCAGAGCGGCGCCGAAGTTATATGCCCCCGCGACGTACAGAAACCTGCGGCTGCCGCCGGTGGCCTGCCTCATGCCGGTGAAGTTGACGTCCACGACCGCTGCTCGCGGCTCAGTTCGGCAGCGCGCTGCAGAACCCCAGCGCATTGAACGTCCGAATCAACTGGCGGTGGTCGAAAGCGGTCGCCACCGACTGGAATCCCGGTCGCTTGAGTTGACCGTCGAGAATCAACCTGGCGGCCTCGGCGCTCAGCTCGCCGGTCCACGTGTACGCCGCGGAGAGGTTCATCACGTAGCAAGTCGTCCTGGTGCGGCTCTGTCCGTAGACGACGATCACGCCGCGCTGCACGTCAGGGTGGTCCTTCGGCGGCTCACCCGTACTGATCTGCGTGCTGATCGCGTTGGTCAACGCCTCTCGACCGGCCTGATCGAGACCCGGTGACTGCGCGTTGAAGGCCCGAATGGCCTGGAGGATGCCGTCGATCATGTGTTCGCCAATGGCCGTCAACACCTTGCAGTTGCGCACGCGCCCCTTCAGCCACACCGGCTCGCAGGCGCCACCCCACGGATGCGCGCGCATCTTGGCATTACGGTACGGCACGAATACGTCGTGGGCCACGTCATTGGGCCAGGCCTTGTACTCGTTCTGTTCGAGGTAGTACTGCGAGGTATCGTTGCACACCATGCGCAGGAACGACTTGGTCGACGCTTCCGACGGCAGGCCGTTGTCCACCTGGTAGAGGATGTCGAGCGAGTCGATTTCAGGGTCCTCGAGTACGACCTCTGCCGCAAGCGCACCCGACGACCACATGAACGACGTGGCTGGGGCCATCAGCAGATCCTTGGCCGCAAACTCGGCGCCGTACCTGTCGGCGATGGCAATGACCCAGTCCTGTTCGCCCGTCGTGTCCATGTAGTGGCAGCCAGCCTTGAGCGCGGCCTCCACCACCGGCCAGGCCACCTGCATGAACGGACCCGCGACGTTGATCACCACGCTGCACTGCTTGAACACCGGCAGCAGCTTGTCGACCTCGCTGTCGACAGCGACGATCTCGGCGTTCAGCTTCCATGCGCTGGCCCCCAGGCGCTCGCGCACGATCCCCAGCGCCTTGTCCAGCTTGTCCTTGCTGCGGCCGGCGAAATAGAACGGAATCTGGCGATTCGCCAGCGACTCGGCCACGAGCTTGCCGGTATAGCCGTTGGCGCCGTAGACGATGACCTTGCGTCCGAGTGACATGTGCTTGCTCCGTGAAACTCTGCGGTAGGTGAGTCAGCGCGCTTCGGTGTACACGGCGGCTGGATTGGATTCGAGGGCTTCGACCAGGAAACGATCCTGTGGCTTTTCCGAGGCCGTCTTCGGAATCTGGTCCAGCAACTGGATGCGGCTCGGCACGGCATTGGCTTCGAGCTTCTGCCGACAGAGCCGGAACAGGCCCTGTACGTCGAAGCCATCGAGATCCGGGTTCTTCGGCACCACGGCCGCCACCACATCCTTCTCGCCAGGCACGCCATTGGCAGAGGCGATGCCGTAGACGTAGACGTCATCGACTTCGGGTACCTCGGCAATCACCTTCTCGATGAAAGCGGTATCGACGAATTCGCCATTGCGACGGATGCCGCTGCCCTTGCGGTAAAGAAAGTACATCCAGCCGTCCCTGTTTTCCCGCACGACGTCGCCCATGTGCAACCAGCCGCCGGCGCACTTCCTGGCGCTGGCCTCGGGGTTGCCGAAGTACTCCACCTTGAACGGCGTGCCATCCTTGTGACGGAACAGCAGCTCGCCGGTGCGTTCGCCGTGCGCATCCGCGGGCACGTCGTTGCCCTCCTCGTCGACGAGGCGGTGGACGAGTGTCGCGATCGGCTTGCCAATACTGCCAACCGGACCGATGCCGGGAGGATTGGCGGTGAGCCCCCCTTCCGCGGCCCCGTAGAACTCGAGCAGCTCGACCTTGAACCGACGACGGAATTCATTCCAGATCGCCGCCGGCATGCCCGCGGAGATGATGCTGCGCACCGGATTATCAGCATCGTTCGGCCGTGGCGACTCGGCATAGATCGCGGTGGTCATGCCACCGAGCAAGGTGAAATTCGTGCAACCGTACTTGCGCGTGATGTCCCACAGCCGCGACTTCGAGAACCGACGTGAAAGCACGCAGGGGATGGCATTCACGAGCGCGGTGCCCAGCGTGATCACTTGCGCGTTGGCATGGGTGAGCGACAGCCCCGAATAGAGCCGCTCGTCCGGCTTGAAGCCGAACAGGAACGGTGCGATTTTCGACGTCTCGCAGTAGCGCCGATGCGTCATCACGATGCCCTTCGGGTCGCCGGTCGTACCCGAGGTATAGATCAATTCCATCGGACTGTCGGGATTCGACCCGGGGAATTCCTCGCCGCGGAAATCGGTCCCAGCAAGCTCACCATAGGGACGTACACCGACCGCTTGCAGTTGGGGCGTCGTCGCCCGGCCTTCGTCAGTCGGCACGCCGACCACCCATTGCAGGCCGGCGACGCGCTCGCGCACGGCGAGAATTTCCGGGAGTGCGTAGTCGCCGGCAACGACACCCTTGCACCCTGCAGCGGCGAGCATGTAGATGAGCTTGTCGCCCCTGGTGCGCGGGTCGATCGGCACCAGCGCGATCCCAAGCAGCGAACTTGCGACCATCAGGTCGACGAACTCGACATGATTGGCGAGCAGCGTGCCGACCATGTCGCCGGGCTCGAGGCCGAGCTTGTGCAGGCCGGCGGCGAGACCACGGCCCTTGTCCCACAGCTGGGCATAGGTGCGCGTCTCGTCCGCCCTGACGCCCGCTCCCTCGACGGTCAGTACCTGGAAATCAGGTCGCTCGACCGCCCACTTGCCGACAATGCCGGCCAGTGTCAGTGGGTCGTAGTCCGTCACGTCAGTCCTCCCTGGTCAGGATCGTGACTACGGTGGCCGCTGCATCGGTACCGATCGCGCCACCGCCGTTGTGGGCGAGGGCGATGCGCGCACCTGCCACCTGTCGATTTCCGGAACGACCCTGCAGCTGCTCGGTCAGTTCGACGATCTGCGCGCAGCCAGTCGCACCGACAGGATGTCCCTTGCGCAACAGTCCGCCCGAAGTGTTGACCGGAATGCGGCCCCCGAGTCGCGTGGCGTTGGTCTCGATCAGCTTGATGCCCTCGCCCGGACCGCACAAACGCAGATACTCGTAGCCAGCGATCTCGGAGGGTGCGGAGGCATCATGCAACTCGACACAGGAGAGGTCACCCGGGCCGATGCCCGCTTCCTCATAGGCTTGCGTGGCGGCCAACCCACCGACGGACTCGTCCGGGCCGGTGTCCCATCCCGACACGAGGGCGGAGCTGGCGACCCGCACTTTGTTTTTAAGGCCCAGTTCACGCGCCTTGCGCTCACTGACGAGAATCACGGCCGCCGCGCCGTCGCCGATCGGCGAACACATCGGCAGCGTCAGCGGTTCGACGATCGTACGGGCCGCGAGCACGTCGGCGACGCTCAGCAGTTCCTGGAACTGGGCGCGCGGGTTCATGCTGCCGTGGAACGAGTTCTTGGCAGTGACCATGGCGAAATGCTGCTTGGTACTGCCGTATTTCTTCATGTGCCCCCTGGCCATCACCGAATAGATGTCCATGAAGATCGAGCGCGTCACGCCGGCGCCTGCAGCGTCGAACGGCTCACCGATCTCCGCCGACATGCGCTTGACCACGTTCACTGCGCCGTCCGGATCCTCGACGTCCACCGCACTGGAGAAGGCGGCGAAACTGCGCGCCTTGTCGACGTGAAACAGTTTCTCGCTGCCGCAGGCGAGCACCACGTCGTACAGTCCTGCGGTGACCATCGCGCACGCCTGCTGGAATGCGGTGGAGGACGACGCGCAGGCATTCTCGACGTTTACCACGGGAATCCTGCCGATACCCAGCTCGCGCAATGCGACCTGCCCGCGAATCATTTCCTGGCCGGTCACGACGCCAGCGGCTGCGTTGCCCATCCAGGCAGCCTGGATGACGGCCTTGTCCATACCGGCATCGGCCAGCGCCAGCTGGATGGCCTCACCCGTAAGTCCCTTCAGTGTCTTGTCCAGGTGCTTGCCAAAGCGAGTCATCCCGACGCCGGCGACGTATGCGTGCATCTTCATTTGCGTGTCCCTTACAGCCAGGCGGGGTTGATCAGGTCACTGCCGCCCTTCATGGCGAGGACTTCGTTGGCACCGTCGGCGATGAGCATGGCCCGCGCGTCACGGAACAGCTTCTCCATCGGATATTCGCGGGTCATCCCGTTGCCACCGAACATCTGCAGCGCATCGGAGGCGACTTCGAATGCCGTCTGCGTCGCGGTGACCTTGGCCGATGTCGAGGCGAGCATCGAAGGACGCACGGCCGTGGCGTTGTATTCCATGACGCGACGGGTCAGCGCCCGGGCTGCCTCGACCTTGCGGAACATCTCGAACAGGCGGAAGCGTACGTGCTGGTGGCGGATGAGCGGCTGTCCACCCTGCTTGCGGTGATGCGCGTATTCCCAGGCGTGCTCGAAAGCGGCACGTGCGAGACCGACGCCGGTGCAGGCCACGTGCGGATTGGCCTCGCACAGCATGTGGTAGGCAAGGTCCTCGTATTTGTCCGGGCCGGCGAGCAGGTGGGAGAGCGGGACTTCGACATTGTCGAAGATCAGTTCACCTTGATTCAGGCCGCGCAGGCCGAGCTTGTCGAGCGGCTTGCCCTTCGAGACGCCGGGCAGGTCGAGCGGCACGATGACAGCGACGCCGGGCCGCGTGTTGCCCTGTTCGTCCGCGTAGTGGGTGAACAGCGCACAGACCTGCGCCGTGATCGCACCCGAAACCCACGCGGATTTCTGCCCATTGATGATGACCTTGTCGCCTGCAATACGTGCAGTGCAGTTGGGCCGACCGTAAGTGCCGTTGGGGACGGCGAGCACGCCGGTGGCATCGAGCATGTCGCTGCCGTGGTCCGGCTCCGTGATGCCCCAGCAACCCAGCTTGCCGTCGCAGTACCTGGCCATTTCCAGGTTGCCGGCGAGCAGCGAGTACATCACCGGGAAGTTGTTGACCAGGATGGCGCCCGCGATGCCACCGTCGCCCCAGGCCAGTTCCTCGGTGGCAATGGCCAGCAACTTGACGCGTTCGACCGGCGGTAACTCCATCAGTGCCAGGACGGACAGTCCGAGATCGCCAGCCTTCGCCAGAGCGCCCCAGAGTGGTGAGTCCTTGGCAGGCACGTCGCCGGCCGGCAACCTGTCCAGGACTGGACCCAGCGGTCGCATCACTTCGACCGCGTACCGGTGCACATTGTCCTGCACGGCGCGTTCCATCTCGGACAGTGGCGGTTCGATGCCGCTCAGGGGAAGTTCGACGTATTCCGACATCGCTCGCTCCTTGGCCCGGCACCGGGCTGGCAGTGCGAACGATGCAACCTGGCTGCTGGAAAAGGAGCCTGCTGAAAGTTAGGTTTTGGCCGATGAACGGGGATCGACGCGCGGCGTGAGCAGGATCGGTCCGTAGACCCGCAGAAAAAAGTCCGGAAACCGTAGGTGAAGACGCTCAGCCCCGTCAAAACTCCCACCCGTGACTCCCAGCCACGGCACCCAGCACCGTTGCCAGGCTGATTGCCAGTAACACCCAGTGCATGCGTTCAATCAGTCGAAAGGTCGCGTCCGGTCGGTGCTTGGCGGCCTCGAGGAAGCGGCGATGGAGAAACAGGGGCTCCGCGATGAACAGCATGACGGTGAACAGCAGCCATACGAGCAGCATCGCGTGCATCCACCAGTAGGCGGAGCTCTGAAACCGGTCCCACAGGTTCCACCGTTCAACGAGATACAGACCCGTTCCTCCGACGAGCAAGGTGGTCACCCGGGCTTGCCAGGCGAAGCGGTTTTCGACCGCCTCGAAGAAGGCCACGCGCTCTTCGGTGGACTTCATCCGTCGTACTGCTGGCAGCAGCACGGTGGTCACGAAGCCGACACCGCCGATCCAGAGCACGACGCCGAGGAGATGGAGTGCCCGGGCGACGACTGCGTGATCCATCCACTGCTCCTCATGTACGGGAATTGTGGCGTTGAATCACGCCGACAACGTGCTCTCCGCCAAAGTCGTCACAGCGAATCGCAGTTGCGTGGCCGACGCCGCAGGCCGCGCACGGCTTGCCGCAATCCACCCAGGGCCGTATCCAGCGGCCGCTGCCATGCGATTGGATCTGCCGTGTCCGCAAGTCCGACGAGTGTCGCGTTCAAGCGCGCCAGCGTCGGATAGAAGACGACGGCCTCGACCTCCGTCATGCGTTCCATCGAGCGTGGACCGCTCCGCGCCAGGACATCGACCTGCACGTCGAACTGCAGCCTCTCCAGTTGCAACTGCGCAACCCACGCCTCGCTCGATCTCGTGGCGCAGCTGCGCAGGCGCCGCACGGCCCGATGATAGTCACGCAGCCCAACCGCACAGGAGATGTGATTGCGGCCGAGAAAATTCACCGTCGCGTACCCGCCGCGTCGAAGCGCTGCAGCCGCGCGATCTGGCAGCGCAAACCTGACAGGGCGACAGACTGTTTCGTGACACGCACGTGACGCAGACGGGGCTGTGAACGATAACGATTTTATATCACGCCGTGATATTTCGTCCGTGCCGTGGATTACACCTATCGCGCTCTGGCTACGAGGGACGGCGCGGAGTGTTCCACGGTCAACGCAACCGTGCACCGTGCGTGTAGATGTTGAATGCGCCGTCGCGCAGGAACGCGACCAGCGTAATTCCGGCCTGCTCTGCCAGCTCGATCGCGAGGCTCGATGGCGCGCCGATCGCGGCGAGCAACGGCACGCCGGCCGCGCCGGCTTTCTGCACGAGTTCGAAGCTCGCACGACCCGACAGCAGCACGATCGAATCAGCCAGCGGCAACGCGTCGGCCGCGAACCTGGAGCCAACGAGCTTGTCCATGGCGTTGTGACGACCCACGTCCTCGTACGCCGCGACCAAGTCGCCCTCGCGCGTGAACAGGCCGACCGCATGCAGTCCGCCGGTGGCAGAAAATGCCGCCTGCACCTCTCGCAGCCTGGCCGGCAAGCCGAGCAGCAAGCGACTGTCGATCGTCCAGTCCGGCTCCATTCGGCGAACCAGGACGCTGCTGGTGACGGCCTCGATCGAGGCCTTGCCGCAGACGCCGCAACTCGAACTCGTGTAGAAGTTGCGTTGCAGACGCGCGAGGTCGAGATCGACCCCCGGCTGCAACTCGACGCGGAGCACGTTGCCGGTCGGCCCCGCGGGACGCACACGGCGCACCGACCGCCAGTCGCGGAGGAGTCCTTCGCCGTGGAGGAAGCCGAGCGCGAGTTCGGTGTCGTTCCCAGGCGTACGCATGGTGACTGAGATCGCCCGGCCGAGCCCTTCTTCGCCATCGCAGAGCACGCGGATCTCGAGCGGTTCCTCGACCGCGACCACGTCGTCGCACGACTCGCGCCCGTCGGCCAGCGCCTTTTCCACGTGTACGCGCTGGACGCCGATTGCAACCATGACTCACTCCTTTTCAGGCAGCGCTATAGTACATCTCGAACCTGCTGGCGCCGACCGCACCCCGCGGCAGCACCGAACCGGTCCGGTTGCAGCCCATTTCCTCCCTGTCTATCCGACGATCTGAGCTGCATGGCGCATGCGCTTGTTAGACTGGTGCGATGGGATACTCAAGAATCGTCGGCACCGGGGCCTACCTGCCAGCCAAGACGCTGACCAATCAGGAAATCGAGCAGCGCATCGAGACCAGCGACGAGTGGATATTCTCGCGGACGGGGATTCGCAGCCGCTTTGTCGCCGATGATACAGAGCAGGCCTCGGACCTTGCCTTGCACGCCTCGCGTCGGGCGATGGATGCCGCGGGCGTCACCGCCGATGACGTCGACCTGATCGTGCTGGCCACCAGCACGCCCGACATGATTTTTCCCTCGACTGCCTGTCTGCTGCAACAGAAGCTCGGCGTGACTCACGGGGCCGCCTTCGATGTGCAGGCAGCGTGCACAGGCTTTCTGTACGCCGTCTCGATCGCCGACAAGTTCGTGGCGAGCGGTCAGTGCAAGTGCGCCCTGGTCGTGGGCACCGAGGTCTTCTCGCGCCTGCTCGACTGGAGCGACCGCCGCACCTGCGTGCTGTTTGGCGACGGTGCGGGCGCAGTGATTCTGCGGCCGTCAGATCAACCCGGCATCCTGTCCAGCCATCTGCACGCGGACGGTCGGCAGAGCCACATCCTCGAGGCCACCGGCTACGTGCAGGACGGTGTCCTGCATGACCATGCCTTCCTGCACATGGACGGACAAGCGGTGTTCAAGTTCGCGGTGCGGGCGCTGGAAGATGTCTGCAACGAAGCGCTGGCCGCCAATGGACTGGTTGGCTCCAACCTCGACTGGCTGGTGCCACATCAGGCGAATATCCGCATCATCCAGGCGACAGCAAACAAGCTCGGCCTGCCTGCCGACAAGATCGTCACGACGCTGGAGACCCAGGGCAACACCTCTGCCGCTTCCGTGCCGCTGGCTCTCGACGCCGCCGTCCGTGACGGTCGTATCCAGCCCGGTCACCTGGTGCTGCTGGAGGCGGTCGGCGCCGGCATGACGTGGGGAGCCATGCTGCTTCGCTGGTGAGTCATCGCGTCGGCCGTGACGCGGCGCGAAGTCCTGCCAGGCGTTGAGTGAACGTGGCTTGTGACAGCTCGCCGATGCGAGTGTCCGCAAGTCGTCCATGCGCATCAAAGAACAGCGTGGTCGGCAACGCGCTGTGACCCAGCGCCGCGCCGGTGCTGCTCTGCGGATCGACCAGCACATTGCGCAGCGCCAGTCCGTGCTGGTCGAGGAAGGCGGCAATGGTGCGAGCGTCTTCGCCCTGATTGACGAAGACGATGTTCACGTCCGGGTTGGCCGCTTGTGCTCGCTGCAGCGCAGGCATCTCGCGCCGGCAAGGCGGGCACCAGGTGGCCCAGAGGTTGACCACGGTGGGCTTGCCGGCGAAATCGGCGAGCGACACCGACCGGCCCTCCAGCGAACTAAGGGTCAGTGGGGGCAAGCGCGCGGCCGAGGACGTCACGACGAAGGTTGAGATGCCGCCGAGCAGCAGCACGGTGCCCGTTGTGAACGCAGCAGCGAGCACGGGTTTGCGCAGGCCAGTCTGACGGCGTGCGCGTTGCAGGCCGAACAGCAAGGCCACCACAACGCCCGCTGCCGGCTCCCAGCCACCATCGCGGATGTTCAGGATGCTCAGCGGGAGGTCGAAGTACTGGTCGCGCCATTGCAGAACGAAGCCGAGTCGCGCCGCGATCAGGCCGACGAGCAGCATGTACGTCAGTGTCGGCTCGACCTCGATGCCCGCGGCCCGCGCCAGCCGGCTGGCGACGAATCCGCCAAGGGCAACGGCAACCAAGGTCAGCAGCACCGAATAAGGCAGCGACAGCGGACCGATCTGCAACGCCTGATTCATGCCAAATCTTCAATATCGGGGGCGCCAGAGCGTAGCATCGGCGCCATCGCATCGGGGGAGGCGTTCATGTCCAGTGCACGGGGCGAGGCGAGTGGCCTGGTGTGGCCGCGTTATTACACCATCGTGCTGCTGCTCTTTGCAGCTGTCTTCATCTCCTACATCGACCGCACCAACATCTCGGTGGCCGCCATCGCGATGAAGGACGACCTGGGCTGGACCGAGACGCAGAAAGGCATCGTCCTCTCCTCGTTCTTCGTCGGCTACCTGCTGCTGATGGCCGTGACCGGCGCGGCTGCGAACCGCTTCGGCGGTTGGCTGGTCCTCGGCGTCGCGGTGCTCTGGTGGTCGGCCTGGACGGCACTCACTCCGCCTGCCGCGATGATGTCGCTCGGCGCGCTGATCGCGGCTCGCATCGCGCTCGGGCTCGGCGAAGCAGCCGTGTTCCCCGCAGCCATGAACATGATCTCGCGCTGGGTGCCGCCGGAGCGCCGGTCGCGCGCCACCGCGCTCATCATCAGTGCGATCTCGCTCGGCACGGTGTTCGCATTGCCCGCCACGGGCTGGTTGATACGCGAATACGGCTGGGCATTGCCCTTCTACCTGTTCGGGGCCATCGGACTGGTCTGGTACGCGGCATGGCACTTTCTTGCCCGCGACGATGTTCCTGCGAGTTCGTCGGTGGCGTCGTCGCAGACCGCCCACCGCGCCATACCGTGGGGGCAACTGCTGCGACTGCCGGCCGTGTGGGCCATCATCGTAGGCCACTTCGCCAGCAACTGGGGCCTGTACGTCCTGCTCGCGTGGATGCCGACTTACTTCAAGAGCACGTTCGGCGTCTCGCTCGCCAGCGCCGGCGTCCTGTCCGCCGCACCGTGGCTGGTCAACTTCATCGCGGCGAACCTGGCCGGCGCATGGGCGGATCGGATGCTGCAACACGGGCGCAGCGCCGGCTACGTCCGCAAGCTGATGCAGACCATCGCGCTCGGCGGCAGTGCCGTGTTCCTGCTGTTGCTGACCCAGGCGACGACGCCGCTGGCCGCCGTCCTGATCATGTGCGGCGCGACGGCCACCTCGGCGTGCGCGATGTCCGGCTTCGCCCCGAACTGCTTCGACATTGCCCCGAAGTACGCCGACGTCATCTGGGGCATCAGCAACACGTTCGCCACGCTGCCGGGCATTGTCGGCATCTACGTCACGGGTTGGCTCGTCGATCGCACGGGCACGTTTGGCGCACCGTTCGTGCTCACTGCGGCGGTGTCGCTGTTCGGCGCGGTCTTCTACCTGGTGTTCGGTTCAGGCCGCAGGCACGTCGACTGAACGGCGTGAGGTACGCGCGCGTAAGCCAAGTGTCCGGAATGAGGTGTAACCCATGTGTCCGGTATGGACCACTTGAAAGTGGTGGGCCGTGTAGGATTCGAACCTGCGACCTACTGATTAAGAGTGAGCCCAATAGTATTGTTTTATACGGCTTTTTCGCTTTCCGCGTGTACCAGAATCGCCGCTTAGATCTGTATAGCGGGGCTTACAGATTTGACGTGTACCACAGTTTCTGGCGATGCGAAAAATACTGCCAATGCCCAAATTGGCGAGACAGATTTTGCGCGTTCGAAAAGCGAACCCTAGGCCGCAAATTGCACGCGCACATTACGACCCAGCGCCGCAGCCGCGCGACTGATCGTCGACAGCGTGACCGATGGGTCATCAGCATCGAGCAACCGGTGAATTACCGCCCGGCTCGTCTTCATGCGGCGCGCCAGTTCTGCCTGGGAGACTTTTTCATCCTTCATCGCCTGGGCAATCTGCCACGCGAGCACGCGCTTGATGGCGACAGCAGTCGCACCCTCGAGCTGTCCCTCCTCGGCGAGGAAGTCTTCGAAATCACTGCCAACGTGCGGATTGTGTTTCTTGCGTGCCATGACTATTGCTCCTTCCGTCGTTTCGGCTCAGCGACGCCGTGCGTCACGCAGTTGCTGCAGACGCACTTGCGCCGTCTGAAGCTCGTCCGCAGGAATCTTCTGCGACTTCCTGATGAAGCCATGCAGCAGGATCGCCTCCTTCGCCTCGATCGTGAACAGCACCCGCGCAATGCCGTCCTTCATGCGTACACGGATTTCCCACAAACCGGCATCGAGCTTGCGAACCAGAGGCATTCCGATCGGCCAACCGATTTGCACGGTGCGAATTTCCTCGCCGAGCAACTTGCGGTCAATCTAGGAAAGCGATCGCAGCCACTCACGAACAGGCTCGTTGCCCTGCGAGCTGCGGAAGAACCGAACTGCTAACGTGGGCGAAATCACACGCGACACCGTATCATTATAGATACACTTCGGCAAGGTGAACGGGACCGCGGAAGCGCTTGGGTCCCGCCCTCGGTCAGCCGCTTACCCAGTCAGCGGTGGACGGCGCCCTGGAGCGGCTGGGCTCCTTGAAGACGTTTGCTTTTCACGACCTCCGAGCGAAAGGCCACACGGATGCGGAAGCCAAGAACCGCCAGAACCTTCTTGGGCACACCGCGCAGATGAGCGCCAAGTACTTGCTCAGTCGCGTGGTCGACCCCGTTGAATGACATGCGATGACGAGTACCAACCGTCACCGCACCCGACCGGGTGCCAAGGACCGAAAATGAAGAAGAACAACACGTGAAGCGTCCGATTGATTGAGGAAGCGGAATGTCCGGTTTGCCAGGTCGCAACTTCTGCGGTCGACCCACAGCAGAAGTTTGTCCCGCTACAAAGCAGACGTTCAACGTCTGCGTTAAGCCGAGCCGCGAAGCGGCTTCGGCTTGAATGAACTAGGCCGCACCGGCAGGGCGGGTGACGGACGCGACCAAAGGATCAGCCTGAAGGTGCGCTTAGCTCCCAACCGCCTCGTCAGCATCGCGCCGCATACCGAAGGCGCGCGCCTGCCGGTCTAGGTCGCCGGCACGAGGAAGTCCCCGCGCCGCCGTGCCGCGCGCAGCAGCAGCGCAACCGCGACCGTGGTCGACACGATCACCAGCAGCGAACTTTCCGGACCGAACATGCCCCCGGTCAGCCAGTCGGGCCCGGCATAGCGGCTTTCGAACGGCGCCAGCGCGCGCCAGTCCTCGATGCCGGAAAGCGGCACACCGCTGAGCAGTATGGTGAAGTTCCATGCCGCGTGATTGGCAGCCACCACCCACAGGTTGCGCGCCAGGACGAACAGTCCGCCCCACAGCAGGCCCAGCAAGGTCACCGAGACCAACATCGCCACCACATCGGCAGTCCTGCCCTGGTGGACGTTTTCCAAATGCCCCACGGCGAATATCAATGCCTGTGCCGCCAGCGCAATGCTCGTTCCCAAGGGCCGCTCCAGCAGCCGCAACAGCAGGCAGCGGTAGACCAGTTCTTCTAGTACGGCCGCGATGCCGATGAGGACCGCCACGCTCCACAGCGCCGGCGAGACGCCACGGAACAGCACCTTTTCGTACGCGCCGAGCGCGAACAGCACGGCGATCGGCAACGCGACCAGGACGGCACCGCTTGCGCCGCCAAGCATCAGGTGAACCGGCCGCAGCCGCAGTTCGGTCGCTTCGCGTCCTTCATGCCAACGCACGTAAGCCCAGTAGCCCGCCATTGCCGACAGGAGGATGCCGGCGCGCCTGAACGCACTGAGCAATTCGGGCCCAGGTTGGAACACCGCGTCGATCAGCGGCAGTAGGCCCTGCCGAAAGACCAGCACCGAGCCTAGGACCGCCGCACCACCCAGCAGCAGCGAGCCCAGCGTCCGGCCGGCGACGCGCATGCGCTGCCGTGCGATGCCTCCCGGTGCCACCGAAAGAGTGCGACTCGGGTCAAGGCACTCAGAAGACACGGCATCTTCGCTATATCGGGGCGGTTCGGAGTGGAGAGAACCTACAACTGGATCATGATCTTTCATGTCGGCCTAACGCGATCTGAAAGAGCGGCGCCTCGACTGTGCATGGCGGCGAAGAACCATTGCGTCACTCGCGTGCGGCCGTGGAAATCGGACGGGATGAGCGTGCCCGCCTTCTGAGCGATGTAGAGCCCAACGGCCGCGGACTCGGCGACGACGATCCTTGGCTGCGCAAGCTCCACGCGGACCGCCCAACAATATCAGCGCGGTGGACCGCCTGTCCCACACGCGCCCGCGTTCCGATCGTCCGCTTCTGGCCGATCTTACCGCGCCACGACAGGCCGGACGCGACCCTATCCTGCCTTTTAGCTTGCGCGCTTCAGCTCCTCGCGAAGGACACGACGCAGCGTCTTCTCAAGCGATTCGTCCGCCCTGCGCATATGTTCGCGCAGTACGGCGTTGATCAGCGACTGGTAGTTGCCGCCGCCTGCCGCCTCGACCTGAGTCTTGAACCATTCGACGATGTCATCGTCTAGGCGAATCGTGATTCGAGTCTTGCCCGTCGGCACCGGTACCGCCGGGCCGCGCTTTGCCTTTGAAAAGTCGTATTCCTTGCGCATCATAGGCTCTCGTACGTCCGCCGTTCGTTACGGCTGGCTTTGCGTGAGGAAATGATTCGAGTGCGACGCCCTCGCGGCGTGAAGACCGTCACCACCACACGCCCATTCGGATCCGAACCCAGGCTGACGAAGCGCTGCTCGCCGCTGGCGTCCGGATCGGCCATGGTAAGTGCTCGCGGGTCCTCCAGCGCCAAAACCGCATCGGCAAACGCGATGCCGTGCCTTCGGAGGTTGGCCTTCGCCTTGGCCGGGTCCCATTCATACTCCATGCGTCGAGTATGTACAAGTGTGCACGCTCGTCAAACCGCGAATCTCGCTACGAACGACCGAAACTGGCCGTTCTCTGCCTGCGGCCCCGACGCCGCAAAGCAGCCGCTCGAGGAGCTGGGCGAAATGACCAGGATCTCCAGCAGCACAAACGCCTTTGTGCCAGGTTCGGGGCTTGCCGGGTAGTGGGTAACAACGGCGGTGAAAACCTGTTACCGAGTTACCCAATCTCGAGCATCAATGCTCGCAAGTACTTGAAAGTGGTGGGCCGTGTAGGATTCGAACCTACGACCTACTGATTAAGAGTCGAACGGTTCTGGTTGTTTTTAAAGGATTTTTTCTGTTCTGACGTTACCCAAGCCAAACAAAAGGGCAGCTCTGGGGAAATAGCGCAGATCATAGTTACTCACTGCCCCATCGTGTCCAGTTATCCCCGTCATAGGTTTCAACCGCAGGTCACGAGTAACAAACTCGTGCAACCGGATATGCCGCCTCGAATACCAGTTGAACGACGAGGCCGGCTCCTACGGCGACCAGAGTGACAACGAACTCGCCGGCCGATCGTCGCTTCATTTTGGGTACAGCAGCGTCAACTGCAGGCGCAAGCCCCAGCCCTCCGGGCCGTCATTCGGCCCCTCTGCCCAGTACTTTCCAGCCACCGCGAACTGGAGGATCTGCGGCCCGATCTTGAACAGTTGCCCCGCCTGCACGATCAAGGGCACACCCCACTGTTCGGCTTCCCAGTCGTAGGCAGACTCCGTATACGCACCAATCGTCGTATGCGTCTTGGTGGTGTAACTGACGAACGGTTGCAGGGTGGTGGCGCTGACATCGGCGCGGTCGTCGCTGCCGGCGACGGACCAGACGTGACCGGCGAGCATGCCTACCGTCCATGGCCCCATCTGCTTCAGGGCCACGCCCGTCGGCCCGATTCCCCACTTCTCGGTGCCGAGCACGTCTGCGGTCGCCGTCGGCAGCAAGAACACCGGCCCTGCGCCCCAGATCCAGCCGCCGGCCGTCGGCGCCTTCGGTGAAAAGAAGAAGCTGGGAGTGATGTCGCCCAGGCCCGATTCGTTCAGCGCGTCCACCGGGAAATCCGCCTGGTCGATGAGCGGGATGAGGGTGCGCGTGATCAGGTTCCAGTCCTCGTTCAGCGAGAACGGGATCACCGGCTGGATGACCAGTTTGCTGACCGCGGCGCCGTCGTTGGCACCGCCATACTCGTCGTAGTTGTATTGCAACGGCACGCTGATCAGCGAGGCCACCGGGTTCGCCAGCTTCTTGGCGAGCTCGGCCGCCTGATCGCTCTGTGCCTGGGTTGGCACGGCAAGCAGCAACGCGCTGATGGCGAGCGGCAGCGTCCATTCGTGGCGTGTCATCTTCGTTCTCCCCTGCTGATGCGGACCGACAGAGAACGCCGCGCGTCTCATTTTTGCGTGGCGCGGAATGCGTTGAACGCCCTCCAGGCGGCTACTCGCTCTGCAGCCGTTTCGAGCCTTCGATGATCGGATGCCACCCGGAGACCAGCGAGATCATGAACACGTCCATCTGCAGATCGTCCGGCGCGTTGTCGCTGGCCGTCGACTTGTAACTGAAGGTGAGCCCGAGGTTGTCGTTGATCTGGTAGCCCAGCGTTAGACCGAAGCCGTAGTTGTCAATTTCCTCGCCCTTGACCCCGTCGACAGTCGCCTCGCCGCCGTTGTACCAGGCTGCATCGAGCGAGCCCCAGAGGTGCGCGGTGAAGTCACGCGTGAGGTGCGCGTCGATCTGGTACAGCGGATCCGTCTCCAGCGTCTGGCCGACGTAGTCGGTGTTGTCGCCGAAGAGCCAGACCGCGGGCAGGAATTCCAGCGTCGTGCGGCGTCCTGGCACCCATGCGCCCAGCTGCCAGACGATGGGAAAGCCGACGCGTCCGTACCAGCGGTTCTGCCCCACGTTCAAGGGCTGGCTGCTGTCGTATTCACCGATCGGGATGGCGAGGTCCGCCAGCACGTCGAGCGAAAAGCCCGGTTCGTAGCGGATGACGTCTGGAATGTTCTTCTGCGCCTTCGGTCCGATCAGGTTGAGGTTGAACTCCACGGTCGGGTCGCCAAAGCCGCTCACCGACTGCGAGACCGGTTCGCCACCCGGAGTGATGACGTCGCCCGAGATACGTCCCATGGGGACCAGCACCGCCCCCATGGCCGCGCGATCGAACAAGGTGAAGGTGCGCGCATACCCAGCCAGGGCCAGGGTGCCTTCGAAATCGGCGCCCGGTGTCACGGTGTGCGCGGCATCGAAGGGATTCGTGTTGCCGCTCATGGACGTCACGATCAGCGGCACCGCACTCGCGCCGGACAGGGTCTTCCAGTAGAAGCGCGGAGGCACCTGCGACATGGCGGTCAACGGGCAGAAGATGCCCATGGCCAGCAACGTCAACCCTACGCCGCGCAAGCCGGCCAGCGGATGCGCCCAACCCCGTGCGATGTTCATGAAATTATCGTCCTTCTTGCCTGGTTGATTCGCGGACCGGTGTCAATCACGGCTTGGGTTCCGCCAGCATTTCCTGCGGCGGCACGAACTGCCGCTGGTAGATGAGCGGCGGGAAGCCCTCGTCGACCGGGACACGCACGGGCAGCTGGTCGTACAGGGTTTCGAACGGCCCGCGGGTCGGCAGGATCACGTTGTTGGCCTTGGCATAGCCGTCCCAGACTGCCAGCAGCGCCTGCACTTTTTCGGGATTCTGCGCGGCCACGTTCATGCGTTCGCCGGGATCGGTCGCGACGTTATACAGCTCCCATTCGCCCGTGCCGTACGGCTTGAACTGCCAGCGCAGTTTCCACTCGCCCTGCCGCACCGCGCGGTTGCCGAAGATCTCCCACGCGAGATAGTCGCGTTCCGTGCGTGGCGACTCCGCCCGGCCGGCCAGCACGTCGTTCCAGGGCTTGCCCATCAGCGCGGGCAGTTCCTGACCTTCGGCGCTCGTCTTCGGATAGCTCGCACCTGCAATCGACAGCAGCGTCGGCATGATGTCGCCGACGTGCATGAGCCCGTGGTTGACGCTGCCCTTGGGCCGCTGGACTACAGGGCCGCTCACGATCAGCGCATTGCGGATGCCGCCTTCGGCGGTCCAACCCTTGTACTGGCTGAACGGCGTCATCGACACCTGCGCCCACATCGGACCGTAGCCGACGTACGAACCCGGATCGCCCCACGCGTTGGGGTTGGTCTGCGACCAGCGGGACGCCGCGAAGAGGTAGTTGAGCGTGCCCGGCGTGCCCGCGATCATCTTGAACAGGTCGGTGCCCTCGGCGCCGTTGTCGCCGAAGACGATGAAGATCGTGTTTTCGTACTCGCCGATCTTCTTCAAATGGTCGATCAGGCGGCCGACGTGGTAGTCCAGGTTCTCGACCATGCCGGCGTAGAGCTCCATTTTCTTACCGAGAATGGCGCGGCTCGCCGGTGCGAGCACGACTGGGTCTGGCAGGAAATACATCCGCTCCGCGAGTTGCGTACCCGCCGGCATGATGCCGAGTTCGATCTGCCGCTTGAGCCGCTCCTGCCGGATCGCGTCCCAGCCCTTGTCGTATTCACCGACGTGGCGACTGCGCCATTCCTTCGGCAGGTGGTAGGGATCGTGCGGCGCCTGGTGGGCCACGTAGGCAAAGAACGGCTTGCCGTCGCCATGGTTGGCATCGATGAACCCGATCATCTTGTCGGTATAGGTCTTCGTCGCGTAGTAGTCCTTCGGCAGCTGCGTCAGGTAGCGGCCGTCTTCCGTGAAGGTCGACTTCGGCGAGGCGCCCGTGAAATTCCACATGTCCCAGTAGCTGCCTGCCCCGTCGAGCAGCGAGAAATCGCGCTCGAAGCCGCGCGCGCGCGGAATCCGGTCGGGCTGCTTGCCCAGGTGCCACTTGCCGACCATGTAGGTGTGATAGCCGGAATCCTTCAGCAGCTGTGGCAGCGTGGCGACGCGGTGGTTGAGGTAGCCCTCGTAGCCGACCGCGCCTCGCTGGTTGGGCGCGGTCCACTCGCTCATGTTGCCGAGGCCGTTCAGGTGCGTATCGACGCCGCTCAGCAGAATCGATCGCGTGGGCGAGCAGCTCGCGTGCGTGTAGAAGTTCGCGAAGCGAACGCCTTCCCTGGCCAGGTTGTCGAGGTTCGGGGTATTGATCTCGCTGCCGAACGAACCAATATCCGCGAAGCCCAGGTCGTCGCCGAGAATGACGACGATGTTCGGCCGCTTCGGCTGAACCTCCGCCTGCGCGGGCGCACCCGCGGAGAAAAGGGCTGCGTGGAGGCCCGCGATCACGGCGACACTGGCTCGAGTCACGTTGGCTGATGCCACGAGAATTCTCCTGTTGCGAGCCATCTTCGGGATTGGACGCGGTAAACTTTGGGGTCGAAAAGCGGCCGGTGCCGGCACTGTCCTACAAGTACATGGATCGGACAATCGCCAGTGTCCGGGCAACCGTTGGCAGTGGTCTATCGGAAATCCGCAGAACGAAACGACGATGGGGCATTCCACTACACCCGTTCAACCTGGCGTCACGGTCGTCGACATCACCGACTTGACTGCCGCCAACGCTGGCATGGCCGTGCTCGAGCAGGTTGGAATGCCCCTGCTGTCCACACCTCTGCGCGCGCGGCGCGTGATCGTGCGACTCAAGTCGGCCATCGTCGTCTATCACTCGACGAATCTGCCTGTCAGGACACGAACCCGGGTGCACGACGGTCTGCTGGCCTACGTCACCTTCGGTCCGCGGGCCGATGGCATCGTGGAGGGACTCGAGGTTCGTCCAGGCATGCTGCTGGTCGCCGAGACTGGGACCGAGGTTGGGTTCGTCGTCGATTCGGGCTATGAGAGCGTCGCATTGCTGGTTCGACCAGACGACATCCGGGAACAGCTGTCCGCCCGTCAGCGCGCCGGCGAGTTTCGCTGGCCACGCGGCGTGGAAGTACTGCGTACCGATCCGGCCCAGGCCCGGGCGCTCTTCCGCTGGGGAAAGCGCCTGGCGGTTGCCGGGTCAAGGAAGCCTGCGCTGTTCGAAGAGGGGCGTCCCGAGCGGGAAGCTGCCCAGGTCGAGTTGCTGGAAGTGCTTCTCACGGCGATGCATTCGGCAGACAAACTCGAACCTACCGGCATGGAAAGGACACGACAGGGCTACAGCCGGATCGTCAAGATCGCGGAGGATCACGCGCGCTCCCGAGCCGGCGAGCGCGTGCATGTATCGGATCTGTGCCAGGCCGCCGACGTCAGCGAACGCACGCTCGAGTACGCCTTCAAGGACGTGACCGGGCTGTCCCCGATGGGATATCTGGTGCGACTGCGCCTGCACTGGGTGCGCGCCGCCCTGCTCGCTGCAGAGCCGGGATCAACCCTCATCTCGACCGAGGCGCTCAAGTGGGGTTTCTGGCACTTTGGCGAATTCTCGCGGGCGTACAAGCAGTGCTTCGGGGAGCCACCGTCGCGAACCCTGCGACGCGAACCCGACAGCACTACGGCCATTCCCGCGCAGTCCCGCAGCACGCCGGCATGAAGGGCAAACCAACTGCAGCCGAAAATGCGGTCACGGTGGTCGACATCAGCGACCCTACCGCAGCCAATACCGGTGTCGAACTACTCGACCTGGATGCAGTGCAACTCCAGTCACTGCCGCTTCGAGTTCGGCGGGTGATGATTCGCCTCGAATCGGCCGCTGTCGTGTTCCACTCGACCAACCTGCGCGTCCGGACGCGCACCAGCGTTCGCAGTGGCTTCCTCGCGTACGTCACGTTCGGCCCCCAGGCCCACGGGACGATCAATGGCTTGCCGGTTCGCCCCGGGCTCTTGCTCGCCGCAGAGTCGGAGATGGAAAACACGTTAGTCGCCGAAGGCGGCTGGGAGAGCATTACTTTTCTCTTGCCGCCAGAGGACATCCTTGCGCACCTGACGGCCCGGCAGCGCGCTGCCGAGTTTCATGTGCCAGAAGGAGCCGAGCCTTTGCAGGCCGACCCGGAAAGCGTTCGGCGACTGTTCGATTGGGGGAAATTGCTGGTGGACACCGCCTTGTTCCAGCCCGCACTTTTCGGGGAGCAAATGAAAGAGCGTGTGAACGCGCAGAACGAACTGCTCGAAACACTGCTTGCCACACTGAGGGTGGCTGATGGCTTCGAGTCCACACGCAACGACCGCACTCGCCAGGCACAAAGTGTCATCGTGAAGACCGCCGAGGACTATGCAATGGCGCAGCCCGGCGACCGTCTTTACGTGACCGACCTCTGCAAGGTCGCGCGGGTGAGCGAACGGACACTGGAGTACGCGTTCAAGGAGATCATGGGATTGAGCCCCGTGACTTACCTGTCGCGGCTCAGGCTGCATCGCGTACGGCAGGCGCTCCTGGCTGCGACGCACGGATCGACGACGGTCACGACCGAGGCGCTCAACTGGGGCTTCTGGCATTTCGGCGAATTCTCGCGCGCATATAAGGAATGCTTCGGCGAACTGCCATCGGAAACATTGCGCCGCAAGCCTTGAGCTGACGCGATCGTGCGGAATTCCGATAGGCGGCACGACCGACTCACACGACACTGCGCTCCGCAAAATGCAGAAACACTCTGCAGGGGGAGCAACTTGTCCACACAGAATTTCGATCGCACGTATTTCGCCGACGCGCAATTTGACCGGAGCGGAAGCACCGCGCTGCAGCAAGGAGTGCGAGCGATCCTGTTCGCGGCGCTCACCACCACCGCCGGCGTCGCCGGCGCGCAGGTCGTGGAAGGCCAGCAGGTGGAAGGGCAACAGATCGAGGAGATCGTCGTGACGGCCGCCCGACGCGAGCAGTCGTTCCAGGACGTGCCGATGGCGGTCAGTGCGCTCAATGCACAGCGCCTGCGCGACACCGGCGTCGTCGAGTTCGCGCAGATCGCTTCGCAGGTGCCCTCGCTCGAAGTGGAGGGCAACACCAACCCGTTCACGACGTCGCTGCGCATCCGCGGCCTGGGCAATCTTGCCAACATTCCGAATTTCGAGCCCGCCGTCGGACTGTTCATCGACAACGCCTATCGCTCGCGCTCCGGTGTCGCCATGGGCGACCTGCTCGACGTCGAACGGATCGAAGTCCTGCGCGGACCTCAGAGCGTGCTGTATCCGAAGAACGTCACGGCCGGCCTGATCAACGTGATCACCAACCGTCCGACGGACGACTTCGGCGTCTGGGGCGGGGCCAGCTTCGGCAACCTCAACTACTGGCAACTGCAGGGCGGCATCAACGGCGCGCTGACCGACGGCGTACGCGGTCGTCTCGCGGCGGTGACCAGCGATCGCGACGGCAGCTTCGACGACAGCGTGAATGGCACGAACAGTGGCGGCTTCTCGCGCACCGCGTTGCGCGGCCAGCTCGAGTTCGACATCGGCGAGCGCGCCAACCTCAGGTTCGTGGCCGGCTACTCCGAGAAAGACGGCGACTGCTGCTCGCCGGACGTCCTGCCGGGTGCCGTTTCGACGAGATTCCTCGGCCTGCTCGGACGCCCTGTGGACGCCGACCCGCTCAACCGGAAAACGACGTATAGCGACCCCTACCAGTTCGAAGGCGACCAGTACGACCTGCTGGCTGAATTCAGCTACGAGTTCGACTGGGCCGTGCTGACCTCGACCACCAGCCTCGATCACTTCGACGTGGAGTCGCAGATCGACTCCGAGCAGTCCGCGTTCACCGCAGCTGTGTTCATCGACCGCCAGGAATCCGACGCCTTCGGCCAGGAATTCCGCCTCACGTCGCAGGGCGACGGGCCGCTGTCCTGGATGACAGGCGCGTACTTCTACGACAACGACTTCACGCGTGGATCGCTCAGCCCCAATGAGCCGATACTGGTGCTGGGCGCCGACATCGTTCCCCTACCGGCGCCGTTCAACGGCGCGGCCGGGGACCAGTCCAGCTTCCAGTCGCAGAACGACACGCGTCATTGGAGCCTGTTCGCCCAGACGGACTGGCAGGTGACCGACCGCACGAGGCTGTCGGCGGGCCTGCGCTACATCGACGAGGAGAAGTCCATCAACGTTCGCTCCGTCTACCAGGTTGCCGCCCTGCCGAGCCTGGCGCTGAACACCACGGTGCCGACACCTGTGGTCGCCGACCTGAGCACCGATGGCCTGGCCTGGAACCTGAGCGCGCTGTTCGACGTAGCCACGGGCACCACGCTCTATGCCACGGTCTCGGAAGGCTACAAGGCAGGCGGTTACAACGGGGACTGGGACGCCTCAGGACAACTGACGGCCGCCAGACGCGAGTTCAAGGATGAAACGGTTCTCAACCTGGAGGCGGGCCTGAAGAGCCGCTTCTGGAACGACCAGGCCACCTTGAACCTGAGCGTGTTCCGGTCTGAGTTCGAGGACTTCCAGAACGCTTCGTTCCTTGGGCTCAGCTTCCTGGTACGCAACGCCGAGAAGGCCGTGAGCCAGGGTATCGAACTCGATGGCAGCGTGCGGCCGCTTGTGGGCCTGACGTTCGACTATGCCGTTACCTACCTCGATGCCGAGTACGACGAGTTCGCCCAGGGCGCCTGCTACTTCGGCCGCACGCCGACCAATGCCGCGGAACGCACTTGTGACCTGAGCGGCGCGACGCTGCCCAATGCTCCGGATTGGCGCACCACCCTTGGGGTGCAATACGAGCACGCGCTGGCGTCGGGCACCGGATTCTTCCGCACGGACTGGAACTACACCTCCGAGCAGAACGCCGACACCGGCCTCGACCCGCGTGCAGAGCAGGACGCCTACAACCTGTGGTCGGCGCGCCTGGGCTGGCGCAATGAGCGCTATAGCGTGACCTTGTGGGGCGAGAACCTGACGGATGAAACCGTGATCACCGCCGCCGGCCCGCAGACCATCTTCGGCGGCATCGACGGCGGAATGCAGTTCTTCCTCAACGAGCCGCGCACCTACGGCGTGACGATGGACGTGCGTTTCTGACGGCGCGGCACCGGAGTCCTGCCATGCACTACATTCCAGACCTTCTGCAGAAGAAGCCCTTCGTTTTTCCGGAAGCGCCGCGCTGGTTCCGCGACGCATTCTACTTCTGCGACATCGATGCCGGGACGCTGTACCGGATCGGCGCGGACGGCACTGCACAGGCCATTTACGTACATGGCAGCCCGGTGTCGGGCTGGGTGCGGCTCGATGACGGCTCGCTGCTGGTCGTCGCCGGACTCGAGCGTCGCATCGTGTCGGTGCGCGATGGCGTCGCAAGGACGTTCGCCGACGCCACGGGCCTGGTCGGCTGGGCGTTGAACGACCTGCTGCGAGCACCCGACGGTCACTGTTACGTCGGCGCCGTCGACTTCAACCTCTTTGCCGACCCGAGCAAGATCGGCCAGCCCAGCCCGCTGGTGCACGTCACGCCGGATGGCCGCGCAACCGTCGCGACGCGCGAGATCGTGTTTCCCAACGGCATGACCATCCTGCGGAGCGGCGAACTGCTGGTCGCCGACTCGCTCACCGGCGAGCTGCTGGCGTTCACCCGGCAAGCGGATGGAACGCTGACCGACCGACGGGTCTGGGCAGCACTGCCCGGCGAGATGCCCGACGGCATCAGCCTCGATGCGGAAGGTGCGGTCTGGGTCGCCAGTCATCACCGGGTCTTGTGTGTGCATGAGGGCGGCGAGATCACTGACGTGGTCGACATGGGCTCCACGCGCGCGACCGCTTGCATGCTCGGAGGCGCCGATGGCCGGACGCTGCTGATCACTGCGTCCGATACGCATGACCGCGCCGAGATACGTGCGAAAGGCCCCAGCGGCGCACTGTTCACGGTGCACGTGTCGGTCGCGGGTGCCGGCTTGCCCTCGGTCTACGGAGCCACGTCATGAATGCACCGCAGCCGGGCGCAGTGAGCGACTCATCGTTGCGACGACTCGAGGGTCGGGTCGCATTGATCACCGGCGGCACGGGCGGCATCGGTGCCGCCACGGTGCGCCGGTTCGTTGCCGAGGGCGCGTGGGTGGTCGCATCGGGTCGCTCGGCAGAGCGCGGCGGCGAACTCGTGCGGGAACTGGGCGAGCGCGTCCACTTCATCGCAGCCGACGTGACCGATGACGCCGCATTGAGCGCGCTGATCGACGGCGCAGTGGCCTGGCGTGGCCGGCTCGACATCCTGTTCAACAATGCGGGCGAGACGCAGGTGCCGGCATCGCTGCTCGCGCTGGAACCGGCGTCGCTGCGCGCCGAAATCGACACCTTGTTCACCAGCGTCGTGCTCGCCACGCAAAAGGCCGCGCTCGCCATGAGCGAGCATGGCGGCGTCATCCTCAACTGCAGCAGCACGGCTGCGCATCGCGCCGGTTCCCAATCTGCCGTCTACAGCGCCGCGAAAGCCGCTGTCAGCCACTTCACGCGCTGTGCGGCTTTGGAGCTGGCCGAGCAAAAGATACGCGTCAACGCGATTTCGCCCGGCGCGATCGTGACGCCGCTCTTCCTCAAGGCACTCACCGTGCCGGCGGGCCGCGAGTGCGACGCCCTGGACCTGCTGAGAGAAGTGTTCGGCAAGGCGCTTCCGGCTGGCCGAGCCGGTGAGCCGGCGGACGTCGCAGCGGCGGCAGCCTTCCTCGCCAGCGACGACGGCAGCTACGTCACGGGCCAGGACTGGGTCGTCGACGGCGGACTCACCGCAGGGCTGTCAGCGGCACAGCGACGCCAGCAGGAAGCGATGATCGTTGGCCATCTCACGTCGCGACTGACGACCTGACAAGGTTCGCGATGGCCATCATCGACTTCTTCGACCGGGGCTGGCGCATCAATCCGAAAGCGACCGCCTACATCCAAGACGACCGCCACTTCAGCTTTGACGAGGTGGGTGAGCTGTCATGTCGAATCACGCACGGGCTGCTCGCAGCAGGCTTCGGCACGGAAGCGAAAGGCGCCGTCTGGGCGAACAACGACGTGACCGCGTGGTGCTGCACGCTGGGCCTCTGGCGCGCGAACCTGTGCTGGATTCCGGTCGGCGCGCGTAATCCTGCGGCAGAGAACCACTTCATCCTGGATGCTTTCGATTGCGAAGTGCTCTTCTTCCAGAAGGAATTCGCTACGGTCGTCGCCGGCCTGATTCCAGAACTGCCCAAGGTCAAGGCGTGGATCTGCATCGATGGTGACTCGCCGGAAGTCCCGGTTGCACGCTCGCTGCAAGCCTGGGTCGCCGAACAGCCGGCCACGCGGCCACGCCTCGACGTCGACATGGACGCCGTCGTGGTCCTCTCCGCCACCGGCGGCACCACGGGATCGCCGAAGGGCGTGATGAATACGCATCGCAGCACGCAGACCTTCTGCGCGCACTTCATGATCGGCTGCGCTTACGAGGCCGGCATCAAGCCGGTCAATCTCGCGGCCGCGCCGATCACGCATACGGCCGGCCTGCTCTCACTGCCCTGCACCGCACGCGGCGGCACGGTGGTAGTGCTGACCAAGCCGGATCCAGCGCAGCTGTTGGGCGCGATCCAGAAGCATCGGGTGACCGAATTCTTCCTGCCGCCGACCGTGATCTATCGGTTGCTGGACATCCCGGACCTCGGCAAAGTGGACTTCTCGTCGCTCAAGTACTTCCTGTACGGGGCGGCTCCCATGTCGGTCGAAAAGCTCAAGCAGGCCATCGGCACCTTCGGCCCGGTGATGATGGGCGGCTATGGCCAGACCGAGGCACCGACGTCGATTTCCTTCCTGACGCCTGGTGAACATTTCAGCGCTGGCCAGCTCACCTCTGACGAGCGCCTGTCGTCGGTCGGCCGGCCCAACCCGCTGGTCCGCGTCGAGATAATGAACGAGCTGGGCGAGATTCTTCCGCCGGGCGAGACCGGCGAGATCTGCGTCCGTGGCGACCTGGTGATGAAAGGCTATTACAAGGTGCCGGAGAAGACCGCCGAGACCATCGTCGATGGTTGGCTGCATACCGGCGACATCGGTCACCTCGACGTCGACGGCTACCTGCACATCACCGATCGCAAGAAGGACATGATCATCACCGGCGGTTTCAACGTGTACCCAAGCGAAGTCGAGCAGGTGATCTGGAGTCACCCCGCAGTGCAGGACTGCGCCGTGATCGGCGTGCCCGACGAGCATTGGGGTGAAGCCGTAACGGCCGTTGTCGAACTCAACGCAGGCCAGCAAGTCGGGGCGGATGAACTGATCGCGTTGTGCAAAGACAGGCTGGGATCGGTGAAGGCGCCGAAGTCCATCGAGTTCGTCGACTCCCTGCCACGCAGCCCGGTCGGCAAGGTGCTCAAGAAGGACCTGCGGGCGAAGTACTGGCAGAACGTCGACCGCAGGATTTGAGTGCTGCTGTCCGACGATCATCAAGGCACTCGCGAGGTAATCCCGTGACCCAGATCTATGTCGCCGGCATCGCCATGACGGTGTTCGGCCGCCATCCCGACCGCAGCCTGCACGACCTGGCTGGCGAGGCGCTGACACGTGCGCTCGCCGACGCGGGCTGCACGGCGCGCGATCTCGGCGTCGCCTACTACTCGGGAATCACCAATGGCCTGCTGCAGGGCCAGATCTCGATCCCGGGCCAGGTGGTCTTCAGCAAGATCGGCGTCGAAGGCATTCCCGTCTACAACATTGAGAACGCATGTGCTTCGGGCAGCTCGTCGTTCAACCTCGCTGTGCAGAGCCTCAATGCCGGCACCACTGACGTGGCGCTCGCCCTCGGCGCAGAGAAGATGAACATCCCGGACAAGACCAAGGCCATCGCCATCTTCGAGGGCGGTTGGGACGTCTCGCAGGCCGACGAGAACGCCGCCACGTTGGTGCAGCTCGGCGCCGGCATCACGCCGCCGCCCGGATCGGAGTCCGACCGGCCGTACAGCAAGTTCATGGCCATCTACGCGGCGATGTGCCGCTGGCACATGAAGACCTACGGCACCACGCAACGGCAGCTCGCCGCGGTGTGCGCCAAGAATCACCAGCACTCCGTGCACAATCCCTGGTCGCAGTTCCGCAAGCCCTTCACGATCGAGGAAGTGCTCGCGGCGCCGCCCATCACCTACCCGCTCACGCTGCCGATGTGCGCGCCGCTCTCTGATGGCGCGGCGGCCGCCATCTTGTGCACCGAAGAAGGGTTGCAGCGCATCGGCGCCGACCGCAAGCGCTGCATCAAGGTGTCGGCCAGCGTCATCCGCAGCTTCACGCACCGGCGCATGGACGAACCCGAGAAGCACGTGAGCCGCCTGGCCGCGCTGCAGGCCTATGAGATGGCAGGCCTCGGCCCCGAGGACATGGACGTGGTCGAGGTGCACGACGCGTCGGCGATGGGCGAGATCATCCAGGCCGAGAACCTCGGGCTGGTGCCGCTGGGCGGCGGCGGCCCGGCTGCTGAGCGCGGGGAGTTCACGCTCGGCGGGCGCACGCCGATCAATCCTTCAGGCGGCCTGGAGTCCAAGGGTCATCCGCTCGGCGCAACCGGCATCGGCCAGCTCTACGAGTTGGTTACGCAGCTGCGTGGCGAGGCCGGTGCACGCCAGGTCGAGGGCGCTCGCCACGCCATCCAGGAAAACGGCGGCGGGCTGCAGGGGATCGAGGAGGCCGCAGTCGCGGTTCACATCCTCAGTCGGTGAGCACGGGCGCGGAGCGGCGCTGCAGGTCTGGACGCTACCTTGCTAGGTAGCAATACGGTGGCAAAGCGCTGAGCGCTGCCCTTCACTAGGCACCGCATTCCTCTCGGTCACTCGTGAAGCATCGCGTGAGCGCATCGGATACACCGCAGGTCCTGGGACTCGACAAGTACAGCGCCCCGCAATGGCTAGCGGCACGCGCCAACCGACGCTTCCACGTCATGGCCAAGCCCGCGGGTTCGGCCTGCAACCTCGACTGCGCGTACTGCTTCTACCTCAGCAAGCGGGTCCTGCCCGGCGGACCGGGCAGTGGCCACATGCCGGACGAGGTCCTCGAGCGCTTCGTCAAGGACTACATCGACAGCGTCACCAGCGACGAAGTCGTCTTCTCGTGGCAAGGCGGCGAACCAACGCTACTTGGGCTCGAGTTCTTCGAGAAGGTGGTCGCGCTGCAGAAGAAGCATGCCAGGGCCGGTCAACGGATCGAGAACGACCTGCAGACCAACGGCACGCTGCTCGACGACGACTGGGCCCGGTTTCTCAAGCAGCACCGATTTCTCGTCGGCCTGAGCATCGACGGTCCGCGCGAGATCCACGATCACTGCCGGATCACCAAGCACGCGGAACCAACGTTCGACCAGGTGTTTGCTGCAGCAAAGATGTTGCAGAAGCAAGGTGTCCGCTTCAACACGCTGACCTGCGTGCACCGCTACAACGCCTCGCGGCCGCTCGATGTCTACCGCTTCCTGCGCCGCGAGATAGGCTCGACGTACATACAGTTCATCCCGATCGTCGAGATCAGGGGATTCGAGAACATGGCTCCCGGGACCTGGGACGAAGCGAAGTTGCCGATGCTCGGCGATCCGCGCTGCCACCCGGATCACCCCGAATCCGTGGTGACGCCCTGGTCCGTCGCCGCCGAGGAATACGGCTACTTTCTCTCCAAGATCTGGGACGAGTGGCAGGCGCGCGACGTCGGCAAGGTGCTGGTCAACCTGTGCGAGACGCTGGTCGCGCAACACATGGGGCTGCCGTCACAGGTCTGCGTGCACAGCGAAATCTGCGGCAAGGGCGTCGCGCTGGAACACGACGGCGACGTGTACAGCTGCGACCACTACGTCTACCCGGAGTACCGGCTTGGCAACATTCGCCAGCAGTCCCTCGGCGACATGGTGTTCTCGCCGCGCCAGGTGAAGTTCGGCTACGCGAAATCGGAGACGTTGCCGGCGTACTGCAGACGGTGCGAATTCCTCAGCGACTGCTGGGGCGAATGCCCGAAGAACAGACTGCTACGCACGCCGGACGGTGAGCCGGGATTGAACTATCTCTGCCCGGGGCTCAAGCGGTTCTTCGCGCACGCCGTACCGACGGCGAAGCGCATGGCTGCTCGACTGCAGTCCAATAGCCAGCACGCGTGATTGTTCGGACTATCTGGAGATGGTGGGCCGTGTAGGATTCGAACCTACGACCTACTGATTAAGAGTCAGCAGCTCTACCAACTGAGCTAACGGCCCATCCGGAGATGGTGAGTGGGGTGGACGATGGGGCTCGAACCCACGACCGCCGGGACCACAACCCGGAGCTCTGCCAGCTGAGCTACGTCCACCATCGTCGACCAAAACACAAAGACTTACCCGACAAACTGCGCCACCCCTGGTGATGGCGCGCCCGGCAGGACTCGAACCTGCGACCCTCGGCTTAGAAGGCCGATGCTCTATCCGCTGAGCTACGGGCGCATGCGCTGCAGCAGTATCGCTTCATCCGAGTGGTCGGGGCAGAGGGATTCGAACCCCCGACCCTCTGCTCCCAAAGCAGATGCGCTACCAGACTGCGCCATGCCCCGCCATGCTCGACTGATCGTCGCCAGACCGCTTTAGACGTTGCCGTCGACCGCGGACCCGCACGGGAGCGCGAATCATACGGACCGACCCCCATAGCGTCAATTTAGGATTGTATCCAGCCGGCGACACGAACAGGGCCGCTCTGCGAAAATGACTGGCTTGGCCGGTTACCCGGCCCGTCCCGGGAGGCTTTCAGCAATGTCCAGCAACGAATCCGGCGCCAGGACCATCGACGGCAAGGCCATCGCGCAGGATTTCCGCCGCGAAGTACGCGCGGCCAGTGACCGTCTGGTCGCCCGAGGACTGCGCCGACCGGGGCTCGCGGTCATCCTCGTGGGCGACGATCCGGCTTCGCAGGTTTACGTGCGCAACAAGCGCCTCGCCTGCGACGAATGCGGCATCGTCTCGGTCAGTCACGACCTGCCCCACTCCACCACGCAGACCGAATTGATGACGATGATCGAGCAGATGAACGCCGACGACTCGATCGACGGCATCCTGGTGCAGGTGCCGCTGCCGGATCACATCGACGAACGCCACGTCATCGAAGCGATCGATCCGGCGAAGGATGTCGATGGCTTCCATCCGTTCAACGTCGGCCGGCTTGCGCTGCGACATCCGCTGATGCGCCCGTGCACGCCGTACGGCGTGACTCGCCTGCTCGAAAAGACCGGCATCCCCGCGAAGGGCAAGCATTGCGTCGTCGTCGGTGCCTCGAATCTGGTCGGCCGGCCGATGGCGCTCGAATTGCTGCTGTCGGGCGCGACTGTGACCGTGTGTCACCGTTTCACGCAGAACCTCGAGCAACACGTCGGCATGGCCGACATCCTCGTGGTCGCGGTGGGTAAGCCTGGCATCGTGCGCGGCGAATGGGTCAAGCCCGGCGCCGTCGTGATCGACGTCGGCATCAATCGCTTGCCGAACGGCAAGCTCGTGGGTGACGTGGAATTCGAATCAGCACGGCGCAATGCGGCGTTCATCACGCCCGTGCCGGGCGGCGTCGGCCCGATGACCGTCGCGATGCTGATGAAGAACACGCTGGAATCGGCGCTCCAGCGCATCAAGCACTGACGGATCCCGCTTTAGCGGGGGTTGCTCGTCAGGCTGGGTGGGCTGCTTGCGCCGTCTCGCAAGCGGTCGATCCGGGGCCTTTCCCCGAGCGCGTGTCTGCCTTTCCAAGCTCGGGGGAAGGCCCCGCCGGATCGGGCGCTTGCAACCAGCGCGTGTCTGCCTTTTGCAGGCACGACAGGACATGCCGGATTGGACGCCCGAACACTCACCCCCGCCGCCAGAGCGTCCGGCCTCCGGGCTGGTCCTCGAGCTGCACGCCATTCGACGCCAGCAGATCACGGATCCGGTCCGATTCCTTGAAGTCCTTTGATTTGCGAGCTGCGGCACGCTCGTCGATCAGACGCTCGATGTCGGCGTCGGTCAGGGACGATGCTGCCGACGCAGTCTCAGCTGATCCAGCCGTACCCGCGTCGCTCGCCTGCCTCGCCGCGTGCTTGCGCAGGAACACCTCGGGCTCGAGCCCGAGCAACCCAAGCCGCGTGCCGAGCACGCGCATCTCCGCCGCCAGCCCCGCTGCCTTGTCGAGATCGCCGGCCGCCTTGGCCGTGTTGACCTCACGCGCGAGCGCCTGCAGTTCAGACACCGCGATCGGCGTATTGAAGTCATCGTCCATCGCGGTCACGAACCGCTCGGTGGCCTTCGTCGGCCCCTTCAATGCAACGACCGGCACGCCACGCAGCGACGTGTACAACCGCTCGAGCGCTGCATCCGCCTGCACCAGGCTGTCCGGCGTGTAATTGATCGGCCCGCGGTACTGGCTGTTCACCATGAAATAGCGCACGACCTCCGGATCGCGCACCCACTCCAGCACTTCGCGCACCGTGAAGAAATTTCCCAGCGACTTCGACATCTTCTCGTCGTCGACGCGCACGAAGCCGTTGTGCATCCACACGTTCACGAACGGCGAGTCGCACGCCGCGCAGGTCTGCGCGATCTCGTTCTCGTGGTGCGGGAACTTGAGGTCCATGCCGCCGCCGTGGATGTCGAAATGCGGGCCGAGGATGTCGACTGCCATCGCGGAGCACTCGATGTGCCAGCCCGGGCGTCCCGGGCCCCACGGCGATTCCCAGGCGGGCTCACCCGGCTTTGCTGCTTTCCACAGCACGAAATCGAGCGGATCGCGCTTGGCCTCGTCCACTTCGATGCGCGCGCCTGCCCGCAGGTCGGCCAGACGCTTGCCCGAGAGCTGGCCGTACGGCTCGAACTTTGCGACGGCGTAGTACACGTCGCCGTTGCTGGCCGCGTAGGCGTACCCCTTATCCACCAGCCGCTGCACCATCGAGACGATCTGTGCCACGAACTCGGTCGCGCGCGGCTCGCGATCGCCGAGGCGCACGCCCAGTGCCGCGCAGTCTTCCTGGTAGGCCTTGATGAATCGCTCGGTCAGCGCCTGCATCGGCTCGCCATTGGCTAGCGCGCGCTGGATGATCTTGTCGTCGATGTCGGTGATGTTGCGGACGAACGTAACGTCGTAGCCCGACGCCTCGAGGTGACGGCGCACGACATCGAACACGATCAGCATTCGCGCGTGGCCGAGGTGGCAGTAGTCGTAGACCGTGATGCCGCAGACGTACATACGGACCTTGCCCGGCTCGAGCGGCTTGAAGACCTCCTTGCGTCCGGTCAGCGAATTCTGGATCTGCAACATGGTGTGTTCGACTTTATTCCTGCGTAATTGGTAATTGGGGACGCTCACCTATTTCCGCTCACCTATTTCAGAAATGGGAAATAGGTGAGCGTCCCCTATTTTCCTGCGAGCGCGCGGGCGGACTCCAGCCGACCCAGGACACGCGCCGTTCCCATCAGGCCGACGAGCGGTGCGAGTTCGGGCCCGTGCGTCGCGCCCGTCAGCGCCGAGCGCAGCGGCATGAAGAGCCTGGCACCCTTGCGACCCGTCGCTTCGGCAATGGCGCGCGTCCAGGCCTTGAAGTCGCCGGCACTCGCGCCGTGCAATTGGCCTGCCCTCGCAAAGAACTCCGGTCCCGCCTCGGTGATCTGCGCGGCCGCTTCCGCCGAGACCGGCACCGAATCGTTGGCGACCACGGCCACGAGTTCATCGACCTCGGCGGGAAACAGGACATTGCCCTTGACCACCGCGACGAACTCGCTGCGCTCCTTACCGGATGGCAACGCATCGAGGTGCGTGCCGAGCCACTGCTCGATCTGCGCAGCGGTCGAGTGCGTCACGGCCTCGCGCTGCCAGTGCCGCAGCTGCGCGTCGTCGAAGCGCGCCGCAGAATGGCTCGTGCGACCGAGGTCGAAATGCGACGCAAGCTGATCCATCGCGAGCCAGCCGTCGTGACCGCAGGCATGCCCCAGCCGGATCAGGTAATTGCAGATCGCAGCGGGCAGGAATCCCTGTTCACGCAGGTCAGTCAGGCTGGCCGCGCCCTCGCGCTTCGACAGTGGCGTGCCGCTGGGAGCCAGCACCAGCGGTAAATGACCGTATTCGGGCAACGGCATGCCGAGGGCTTCGAGCAGCAACAGTTGGCGCGGTGTGTTCGCCAGGTGGTCGTCGCCCCGCAATACGAGTGTGATGCCCATCGCCGAGTCGTCCACTGCATTGCCGAGGAAGAACGACACGCTGCCGTCGGCACGACGGATCACGAAGTCGCCGATGTCGTCGGACTGGAAGCGCTGTGGACCGTGGACACGATCCACGAACTCGACGGTGCGATGGTCCGGCACGCGGAAGCGAATCGCCGGCGCCTTGCCGGAGTCGATGCGTCGCTGCACCTCGGCCTGGCTCAGGCCCGCGCAGGTGCGCGCATACCGCGGCGGCCTGCCCGCCGCCAGTTGGGTCTTGCGCGAAAGCTGCAGTTCTTCGGGCGAGCAGAAGCACGGGTAGGTCTGGGCGTTCGCCTCGAACGTCACCAGCGCCTTGGCATAGATGGAACTGCGCTCGCTCTGCCGATACGGACCGTGCGGACCGCCTACGTCCGGACCTTCATCCCAGGTGATGCCCAGCCAGCGCAGTTCGTCGAGTTGTCGTTCGAGCAGCCCGTCCTGGCTCCGGCCGGCATCGGTGTCCTCGACGCGCAGCACGAAATGACCGCCCGACGCGCGCGCGACGAGCCAGCTGAACAGCGCCGTGCGGGCGTTGCCCAGGTGCAGCGCTCCCGTGGGGCTCGGCGCAAAACGCGTGATCTGGGCGGTGACAGGCATGGCCGCGCATCTTACCGGATCGGGTCGATTGCCTTCTCGTCCGGCGCTGGCCCGTGGCCCCCGGGACGCTTACCATCCGCGCAGTGTTCTTTGATTGGCAGGTGCCTGATGTCCCTGAGTTTGCCGATTTTCTCGCGAATCATGCTGCTGCTCGCCGCTGGGCTGTGTACACCCGCGTGGTCGCAGGACGCCGCGCCGGCCGGACTGCAGCGGGTCCGCTTTGAAACGACGCTGGGCGCCTTCACGGTCGAGGTCGACCCGGCACGGGCACCGCTCACCGCGGTGAGTTTCCTGCAATACGTCCGTGACCAGCATTACGACGGCACGATCTTCCACCGGGTCATCGGCAATTTCGTGATCCAGGGGGGTGGCTACCTGCCGGACGGCACCGAAAAGCCGGTCCGCGGCGGCGTACCCAATGAAAGCGGCAATGGCCTGAGCAACCGGCGCGGCACGGTCGCCCTGGCGCGCACCGGGGATCCGCACAGCGGGACGTCCCAGTTCTATGTCAACGTTGCCGACAACATCGCGCTCGACCCCTCCCCCACGCGCTGGGGGTACGCGGTTTTCGGGCGCGTGGTCGAAGGCATGGACGTCGTCGAGCGGATCGCCAGCGTCGCGACGGGCTCGAGCGGCTCATTCCAGGAAGACGCGCCCCTGCAGCCGGTCGTCATCTCGACCGTCCGCATCGCCGGCGAGGCTGCAACGCCCAAGTGAACGCCGACCGCCGCAAGACGCTGCTGATCTCGGACCTGCACCTCGATCCCTCGGCACCCGGGATCGCGCGACAGTTCGTGGACTTCCTGCGCGGCGAGGCTCGCGCAGCGCGTGCGCTCTACATCCTCGGCGACCTGTTCGAAGCCTGGCTCGGCGATGACGACCCCGCTCCGGCAGTGCGCTCGATCGTTGCGGAACTGCGCGCACTGCACGATGCGGGGGTACCCACGTATTTCATGCACGGCAACCGGGATTTTCTCATCGGCTCGCGCTTCGCCGCGGAGACCGGTTGCACCCTGCTCGAGGACGGCACCGTCGTCGACCTGCATGGCGAACGTGTGCTGCTGATGCACGGCGACGTATTGTGCACTGGCGACACCAGCTACCAGCGCCTGCGACGGATCCTGCGCAATCCGCTCACGCTTTTTCTGCTGCGCCACCTGAGCCTCGAGTCACGGCGCAAGCTGGGCAGGAAATTACGGGCGGGCAGCCAGATGCACGTGGGCGCCACGGCGGCCGAGATCATGGACGTGACGCCAGCCGAAATCGTCGCCTCGCTGCGGCAGGCTCGCGTCAGCACGCTGGTGCATGGGCATACCCATCGCCCGGCGATTCATTCGCTTGACGTGGACGGTAAGCCGGCGCGCCGCATTGTGCTCGGCGACTGGTACACGCAAGGGAGCGTGCTCGAGTGGCGCGATGATGGCGTGGAGCTGCGGACACTGGGAAGGTGAGGAAGGGGAAGAAGGGCAAGAAGGACGGGAAGGTCCGGAAGTTCGAGTTCTTCCCCTTCCTCACCTTCCTGCCCTTCCTGCCCTTCTTGCCCTTCCTCCCCTTCCTCACCTTTCCGGCGTGCCCGAGTGGAACCGGAACTCGGCGTCCGGTGCCACGGCAAGCTCCGCCTCGACCGCTGCCAACTGCTGCAGGCGCTCCCGCGCACCGTCGCCGCGCTTGTCCGCCAGGCGCAGGTAGAGGCCGGCGTGACGGGCCTCGGCTGCCGCCAGCGACGCGTAGAACGGGCCGAGGGGTTCGCCGAGCAACGGAATCAAACCCATGAACCGCTCGTGCGAACGCGCCTCGATCAACGCGCCGAGCAGCAGCAGGTCCATCCGGCGCTCGTGTTCCGTAGGCCGCAGCGTCTTGCGCAGGCCCGCCGCATAGCGTGACGGGCTCAGGCGCCGGAACGGCACCTGCAGCGCTGTCAGTTGCTGCTGCACCAATTCAAAATGCCGCAACTCCTCGCGCGCCAGGCGTGACATGCGGTCAGCCAGCTCGAAGTCCTCGGGGTAAGAGAACATCAGGGCGAGCGCCGTGGACGCGGCTTTCTTCTCGCAATTCGCGTGATCGAGCAGCAGATCCTGCCAACGCTCCACGGCGAGCTGGAACCAGCGCGGGTCGGTCGTCGACTGCAGCACGACGGGAAGGCTCACCGGCGAGACCTCAGGCCGCAGCGCTCTTGAGCAGCTCGTCGATGTTCGCGACGATCGCTGCGGCCGACGGCAGGCGGTCAGCCGGCTTCTTCGCGAGCAAGCCATCGAGCAACGGTTGCAGGTGCGCAAGGTTCTGCGGCAGGCACGGGACCGGCGAATTGGCGTGCATGTAGATCACCGCGAGCGGTGTTTCCGCGATATACGGTTTGCCCCCGGTCAGCATCTCGAACAACACCACGCCGAGACTGTAGAGATCGCTGCGTACGTCGAGCGGCGAGCCATGCCCCTGCTCGGGGCTCATGTAGTGCGGCGTGCCGAAGATCGTACCGATGCCAGTGATATCGCTTTCCAGGCTCAGCTGGCGCGCGAGTCCAAAATCGATGAAAGCCGCCGAGCCGTCCTCGCGCAGCAGCAGGTTGCCCGGTTTCACGTCGCGATGCAGGACGCCGACCTCGTGCAGTGCGCCGAGCGCGGCCGCCATCTGCCGCACGTAGCCCAGCGCCTGCCGCGGGTCGAGACGTTCACGCATGCGCGAACGCAGGTCGCCGCCCGGAAAGAATTCCATGGCAAGGTAGAGATGGTCGTCCGCGACGCCGATGTCGAAGATGCGCGCGATGTTCGGATGCCGCAGGTGCGCCACGAGATCGAATTCGCGCAGGAAACGATCGAACGTCGTGCTGCCTTCGACGATATCCGGCACCTGCCGGAAAATCTTGAGGACGCGCTGCTCACCCGTGCGCACGTTTTCGGCGAGGAATACGCTCGAGGAACCGCCCACGGCGAGGCGGCGCAGGCAGCGATGGCCGCGGATGCGCACCGAACCGAAGCGATCAGGCGGACACTGTTCGCGCGCCGCGCGTGAGGTTTCCGCCAGCACGTTGCGGCGACTGGCCAGCGCCGTCCGCAGTGCGTCACACAGGTCCGCATGCTCGAAGTCCGTGCGCGTCAACACGGCCAGCGCGCCCACGGACCTTGCCTTGTCCCCGACTGCACCGGCACCGCCGGGCGCGAAGTAAACGATGGGCGGAAAACCCGGTCGGTCGGTCAGGTCCTCGAGCCATTCCAGGCCACGCGAGTCCTGCACTTCGTGGTCGAGCAGCACGACGTCGTACGCGATACCGGTGAATCCTGCGGGCAGGCGTCCGCGCGTTGCGGGTTCGTATTCGGCCGGCAACGCATCGCGCCATTCGAGCGTCACGTGATGCGCGAGCTGCTGCCGGTAATCCGCACGGTCGCTCACGATCAATGCCCGCAACGTCATCCATGCCCTCCCAGCCGCAGCCCCAGCACGAGATCGCCGACATTCGTCAGCGTCGGTCCAGTATGCAGCAGATCACCCGCCGCCTCGAGAAAAGTACCGGAATCCGCGCGTGCGAGCGAGACGATGGGATCGCAGCCCGCGTCGCGTCCACGCTGGCACGTCTCGTCGTCGACCAGCGCACCCGCATCACTGCCAGCGCCATCGATTCCATCCGTGCCAGCGGCGAGCAGGTGCGCATCGTGCAGTCCGCGGCGTTCGAGTTCGAGCGCGGCGGCGAGCGCCAGGTGCTGGTTCCGGCCACCGCGACCCGGCTGCGCTGGCAGGCTCACGGTGGATTCGCCCCCCCGGATCTGCACGACACCTTCTGGCTGCCGCGCGAGCGACGCGACAAAGCGGACCCCGAGGTCGGCCGCGTCACCGTCGATGCGAGTCCGCACCAGGCGGGCCTGCAGCCCTTGTGCGCGTGCCGCTGCTGCCGCAGCGCGACAAGCCGACCCAGCCGATGCCACGATCCGCACCGGCACCGCAGGCACGCCTGCGATGGTCTGCGGACTCGAATGGAGTCGGTCCAGAAGATCGTGCAGCTCCGGCGGCAGTGCTGCTGCGCCCTGCTCGCCTGCAGGCTCATCCGGGAACGCATGCAGCAGTCCGGAACCGATGATGCGCGGATCGTCGCCAGGCACGTCGGAAATCATCAGGGCGTGCGTTCGCCGGTCGAGTGCGATTCGCGCGAGACCACCGCCCTTCAATCTCGAGATGCGCCGGCGCAAGGCATTGACCTGCGCGATGGCTGCGCCCGAATTCAGTGCCCAGCGATTCAACGTCTGCAGATCCGCGAGACTGGCGCCAGGAACGAGCCAGTCGACGAGGCTCGAAGCACCGCCGGAGACCAGGAACAGCACCTGCGCTTTGGCATCCAGTCCCGAGACGAAGTCGGCAACCCTCTGGCCGGCGGCGAGGCTCGCCTCGTCCGGCAAAGGATGCGATCCGTACGATACGTGCAGGCCGTGGGTCCCCGGATTGAAGCCGGTCGGGACGTGATCGACCGGGACGACGATCACGCCACCGGCAATCTGTGAGCCTAGCGCCGCGACCGCACCTTGCGCCATCGCTGCCGCAGCCTTGCCAACTGCGACCACGTGCCACGGACCGCGCAGTGGTCGTCTGGTGAGTTCCTGCTGCACGACCCGCCGTCCGTCGACGGCGACGAGCGCGGCACGAAAGCAATCCAGGAGGATGTTGCGCGGGGTCAGGCGACGCGTCAGACGACGGCCTTCAACACGCCGGAAGCAGCGGTGCCGGTGTTACGGGTCTGCTTCGCGAGATCCGATCGCTCGCGCTGCAGCCGGTCGAGGTATTCGGGCGTGATGTCGCCGGTGACGTACTCGCCCGAGAAGCACGACGTGTCGAACTGGCTCACGCCCGAGTCGTGGTGGCGCACGGCCTTCACGAGGTCGTCGAGGTCCTGGTAGATCAGCCAGTCCGCGCCGATCAGCCTGGCGACTTCGTCTTCCGTGCGGCCGGCCGCCACGAGTTCGGAAGCCGCCGGCATGTCGATGCCGTAGACGTTCGGATAACGCACCGGCGGCGCGGCCGAGGCGAAATACACCTTGTTGGCGCCCGCTTCGCGCGCGATCTCGATGATCTGCGCCGACGTCGTGCCGCGCACGATCGAGTCGTCGACCAGCAGCACGTTCTTGCCGCGGAACTCGAGATCGATCGCATTGAGCTTGTTGCGCACCGACTTCTTGCGCTGGCCCTGCTCCGGCATGATGAAGGTGCGGCCGATGTAGCGGTTCTTGATGAACCCCTCGCGGTACTTGACGCCGAGGATCTGCGCGACCTGCATCGCGCTCGTGCGGCTGGTGTCCGGAATCGGGATCACGACGTCGATGTCGTGGTGCGGGCGCGTGCGGCGGATCTTGTCCGCCAGCAGTTCGCCCATGCGCAGGCGCGCCTTGTAGACCGAGATGTTGTCGATGATCGAATCGGGCCGCGCAAAGTACACGTACTCGAAAATGCACGGCGTGTGACGCACGGGGTTTGCGCACTGCTTCGTGTGCAGGCGGCCGGTCTCGTCGATGTAGACGGCCTCTCCCGGACCCACGTCGCGCATCAGCTCGAAGCCGCTCTGGTCGAGCGCGACGCTTTCCGACGCGATCATGTGCTCGCGGCCGCGCGGCGTATCGCGCTTGCCGATGACCAGCGGACGGATGCCGTGCGGATCGCGGAAGCCGATCACGCCGTGGCCGAGGATCATCGCGACGACAGCGTAGCCGCCCTGGATCCGGCGGAACGTGGCGCTGATCGCGGCGAAGATGTCGGCAGCCGAGGCACTCGTCGTACCGAACCGCTGCAGTTCGCTTGCGAGCACGTTGAGCAGCACTTCGGAGTCGGACGAGGTGTTCAAGTGCCGGCGGTCTTCGCGCATCAGCACGTCCGCGAGCTGCCGGGCGTTGGTGAGGTTGCCGTTGTGGGCGAGGCAGATGCCATACGGCGCATTGACGTAGAACGGCTGCGCCTCGTCGGAACTGTCGCAGCCGGCCGTCGGGTAGCGCACATGGCCGATGCCGATGTTGCCCTTCAGCTGCAGCATATGCCGCTGCTGGAACACGTCACGCACGAGGCCCACGTCTTTGCGCAGGTACAGCGCGCCTTCGTGCTCGGTCATGATGCCTGCCGCGTCCTGTCCACGATGCTGCAGGACGGTGAGCGCGTCGTAGATCTGCTGGTTGACTGGCGTGAAACCCACGATACCGACGATGCCACACATGGTTGCGCCCTCAGGTACTCGACTCGGCGACGTCGTCGATGACCTTGCGCCCGGTTTCGACATAGCCACTCAGCACGGAGGCCATTTCTACGCCCACAGGAATCAACCTGGACTCTTTCCACCACGATTCGTCCTGCATCTGCGCAGCCTGCGCCAGCATGACAGCGAAGCCGACGATGACCGCGCCACGGACCAGGCCGAACACACCGCCCAGGATGCGGTCGAGGCCGAGCGTGAGTCCCGAGCGCTGCACGAGGTAACCCAGCAGGCTGCCGATGACCCAGGCCGCCAGCACCGCAGCGAGCAGCAGGATCATCCGGGCAACCCAGACCTGGAGTTCAGTGTCCGTGAGGGAGCCACCCAGGTAGGGCTGCACGGCGGGCGCGTAGCGCCAGGCGAGCCAGAGGCCCACCAGCCAACCGAGCAGCGCCACTGACTCGCGCAGGAATCCCCGGATTGCTCCGAACAGCAAGGAAATCAGGACGATGGCGATAAGGCTGTAGTCGACGGTCGTCATGCGGCCGGGTGGGTCCTGGCAACCAATTTGAAGGGGCGAATTCTAGCAGAGGGGGGCATCAGCCGCCGGAGACGACGGACACCGGCAGGCCACGGGCTTTGAGCCTCGCAGCGAGTTTATCCGCAGCTGCCCGGTCGGGCACGGGTCCCGCCCGGACCCGATGCAATGTCTTGCCGGACTTGGACAGCGGCGCGATGTACGCCGGCATGCCGTCGGCCTTGAGGTCGGCCACGAGCTTGCGGGCCGTGGCCTCGGAACCGAACGCCCCCACCTGCACCGAGAACTCGCCTTTGGCCGGAGCGACCGCCTGCACCACGGGTTCGATCGCGGCAGGCCTTGCCTCCAGTGCCCGCACAGGTGGCGTCACCGCTTCCTCCATGGCCGCAGGTTCCTCCATAGCCGCAGTTTGGTCCTTCGACGTCGACGCAGTTGGCGCCTCAGTCACCGGCGCTGGCGCAGGCGCAGGCGAATCGACGGTCGGTAACGTCTGGGCCGTGGCCGGTGCCGCTGCGTCCTCCGGACGAGGCTCAAGCCTGGCGCCGTCTGCCACCGCCCCGCCGAGGTCGATGGTGACGGTGCGCGTGTTTTTCGCGCCGCCCGCCGCCGCCCCGCCGGCTGCGGAATCCTTCGGGCCCGAGAGCAGTTCCGGCACCAGGGCGACCGCCAGCAACACAAGAATGCTTGCGCCGATCAGCCTGGCCTTCAGTGGTTCTTCCATCGCGCGAGGATTATAGGGGAACGCGTAAGGCCGCGAGCGCCGGACCGACGACGTGGAAGGAACCGAACACGACGATGCGATCACCCGCCCGCGCCACCTCGGCGGCGCGTTGCATCGCCTCGGGTACCGTGCCCACCGGCTGCAGATGGACGCCCGCCTTGCCTGCCCTGCGACCGAGTTCGGCGGCGTCGATCGCCCGCGGACCTTCCGCCGTGGCCGCAAACCACTGGTCAATGGAGTCGCGCAGGGTACCGATGACGCCGGGCACATCCTTGTCGCCGAGCATGCCGCAGACGGCGAACGTGCGACCCGTCACCGGCAGCGCCCGCAGGTTGGCGGCCAGCGTCGTCGCCGCAGCCGGGTTGTGGGCCACGTCGAGTACCCACTCGAAGCCGCGTGCATCCGGCACGCGCTGGAAACGTCCGGGCAACAGCGCGGACCGCAGGCCCCGGGCGATCGCCTCGCGGGACAACGGCAGGCGGTCCCGTAGCTGATGGAGCGCCATCAGCGCCGTCGCGGCGTTCGCGACCTGGATCGGGCCCGGCAACGAGGGCAACGGCAGCGCGGCCAACTCGACTCGATCGCCGACGGTGAAGTCCCAACCCGCCGCGCCAGCCGCGCGACCGTCAAAATCGGTGCCGCGCACCTGCAGCCGTGCGCCGATCTCGTGCGCGCGTTCGCGCACGGACCGCGGCGGCTCGGGCGTACCGCACACGGCCGGACGCCCTGCACGGAAAATACCGGCCTTTTCGCGACCGATGGATTCCAGGTCGGGGCCGAGCCAATCCATGTGATCGAGACCGATCGAGACGACGACGGCCACGTCAGGATCGACGACGTTGACGGAGTCGAGCCGGCCGCCAAGACCGACCTCGAGCACGATCACGTCGGGGACCGACGTCGCGAAAATCAGCAGCGCGGCGAGCGTGTTGAATTCGAAGAACGTGAGCGAGTCGGGTCCGAGTGCGTCGGCCGCGCGCTCGAAGGCCGCGATGAGCGAAGCCGCGGACGCCATCGCGCCGTCGATACGGATGCGCTCGCGATAATCAATCAGGTGCGGCGAGGTGAAGGTCGCGACGCGATAGCCGTTCGCACGCAGCACCGCATCGAGCAACGCGACACAGGAACCCTTGCCGTTGGTGCCGCCCACCGTGATGACGGGCGCGCGTGGCTTGATCCAACCGGTGCGCTCGAGGACGCTGGAGATCCGCTGCAGGCCAAGCTCGATCGTCGCCGGATGCAGTTGCTGCTGCCAGTCGAGCCAGTCGTCGAGACGCTCGAAACGTGGTCCGGCCGGCATCGCGGGACCGGTCAGAGCGACGGGCTTGTTTCGTCTGCGCGCACGAGCGGCGGCCGGCCGAGCATCATCGCGAGCAGCGTCGCAACGCGGTCCCGCAGGTCGCGACGGTCGACGATGAGGTCGATCGCGCCGTGCTCGAGCAGGAATTCGCTGCGCTGGAAGCCCTCCGGCAGCGTCTCGCGCACCGTCTGTTCGATCACACGGGGTCCGGCAAACCCGATCAGCGCGCGCGGCTCGGCGATGTTGAGGTCACCAAGCATCGCGAGGCTCGCCGACACACCGCCCGTGGTCGGATCGGTGAGCACCGAAATGTACGGCAGCTTTGCCTGCGCCATGCGCGACAGCACCGCGCTGGTCTTGCTCATCTGCAGCAGCGACAGCAGACCTTCCTGCATACGCGCACCGCCACTCGACGAGAAGCAGATCAGCGGCAGACCGTTGGCGAGGCAGTGTTCGGCGCCGCGGGTGAAGCGCTCACCGACGACCGAACCCATCGAACCGCCGAGGAAGCGGAACTCGAACGCGCAGGCAACGACATCGATACCGTGCAGCGCGCCGGCCATCACGATCATCGCGTCCTTCTCGCCCACCGTCTTCTGCGCGGCGGTCAGGCGGTCGCGGTACTTCTTGCTGTCGCGGAACTTGAGCGGATCCTCGGGTTCGACTTCGTCCGCCAGCTCGCGCCCAGTGCCCTCGTCGAGGAAACCCATGAGCCGGTCACGCCCCTCGATGCGCATGTGGTGGCTGCATTTCGGGCACACCTGCAGGTTGCGCTCGAGTTCGGCGCGGTAGAGCACGGCGTCGCAGGCCGGGCACTTGATCCACAGGCCCTCGGGGACGGACCGGGAGCGGCGTTCCGTCTTGATACGCGAGGGGATGATCTTTTCGAACCAGGTCACGACGCGGCTCCCGTGGGCGGACGGCGCAGTTTACCCGAAGGCAGTCCGAATCCGGCGGGGTAGTCGGCGCCGACGAAATACAGGCCATCCGGCGGTGCCGTGGGCCCGGCCTCGCGACGGTCGCGCCCCAGCAGGACTGCCGACAGCCATTCGGCGGTGCGTTCGCCGCGGCCGACCAGGATCAGGCTGCCCGCGATGTTGCGAACCATGTGATGCAGGAAGGCGTTGGCACGCACCCGCAGGTCAACGTAAGGACCGTTTCGTTCGACCGCAAGCTCCATGAGCTCGCGCACCGGAGTCGGCGACTGGCATTCAGACGCGCGGAAAGCGGAAAAGTCGTGGTGCCCCACCAGCGCCTGCGCCGCTTCGTGCATGCGCGTGACATCGAGTTCGTGCCGGATCCAGCAGACGCGCTGACGCTCGAGCGCGGGGCGCATGCGTCGATCGAGTACGCGGTAGTGGTAACGCCGCGCCGTTGCATGGTGGCGCGCATGAAAATCGTCCGGTACGACATGGGCCCAGAGCACGGAGATTTCCGCCGCGACGTTGGCGTTCGCGCCGAGCATCCACGCATGCAGGGGCCGCACTGCCGTCGTGTCGAAGTGCGCCACCATCTCGAGCGCATGCACGCCGGCGTCGGTGCGTCCAGCAGCAGTGAGCTCGACGGGATGGTCGGCGACCTGTGCCAGCGCGCGCTGCAGGTCGCCCTGCACGCTGCGCGCATGCGACTGGAACTGCCAGCCGGCGAACGCCGAGCCGTCGTACTCGATGCCGAGCGCGAGACGCGGCACGAGCCTGCCCGTCAGGGCAGGCTGGCGATCAGCCGCTCTGCTTCCTGGCGTTGGGTCGAACTGCCTTCCTGCAACACCTCGTCGAGGATGCTGCGGGCGCCTTCAGGATCACCCATGTCCATGTACGCACGGGCGAGGTCGAGCTTGGTGCCGACTTCGCTCATCGTCGCCGGCTCGCCGCCCAGGTCGTAATCGACGTTGCCAGTGAGGCTCGCGGCTGATGCCGTCGCGTCGAGAACAGGCAATTCACCCGTTAAGTCGAGAGCAGGTAGTACTCCCGTTGCGCCGGTCAGGTCGACGATGCCCTCCAGCGACTCATCGCTTGGCAGCATCGCCGTGTCGTCGACCATGCGCATCAGTGCCGTCGAGTTGAGCAGGTCGGTATTGTCGTCCTCGAGCAGCTCCTTGCCGCCGCTCATCATCGTGGTTTCGACGGTGTCGCTGCTGGCACGCTTGCGCGCGTCACTGGCCTCGCCCGCGTCGAGCGACTCGAGGTCGCGCAGCGTGTCGAGATCGAGGCCGAGTCGATCGACCGTTACCTCTTGCGTATCGCCGGTCGTATCGCCGGCGCTGCTGATGCGCGGCATTTCGATCGTCGGTAGCACGGTGGATTCGTCATTGTCACGGGCCGGTTCGTCGAGGATGAAATCGATGCCCGAACGGTCGATCGGCGAAATCTCGGTATCGCTATCCGACTCCGTCAGGTCCATGTCGGGACCCGCCGAATCGCCGGCCGGAATCGTCAGGTCGAGCGTACCGGTCGATCCGTGCAGCTCCATGTCAAGAGAATCGGACGAAGAGGAACTCGGCCTGGCCGCAAACAGCGCATCGCCCGGCGCAATCTGCTTGCCCATGATCAGGACCTTGTCCCATTCACCGGCCGGCGCATCCGCGCGTGTCGTGTCGAGGTCGCGGGCCAGGTCGAGGAACCGCTCCTTGTTGCCCCAGACGAAATAGATTTCGAGCAGTTTCAGCTTGAGGTCGCGACGCTGCGGTTCGCGCTTCATCGCGAGCTGCACGAGGTCCGCCGCCTGGTCGTACAAGCCGTACGCCATGTGGAAGTCGGCCTCGGCCAGCGGATCGCCCGATTCCATGCTCGCCGGGCCGTCACCCGACAACGTGTCCTCGACCGTGACGACCTTGCGCGTCGGCTCTGGTGTGCGTAGGGCAGACGCTGCTGCGGCCGCAGACGTTGCGACGGCCGAGCCACGTCCTGTGGTGTCGCCGCCACCCCGTTCTTCGACGAGGATATCCGTGTCGCGCGATCGCGGCATGTACCTCGGTCCGGAGCCACGGCCGTCGCGCGAACCAAGCGCCACTTCGAGCGATTCCTCGGCGCTGCCACGCTCGCGGCGCAAGCGCTGGATCAATAAGACGCCAAGGCCCGCGGCCAACAGCCCGAGCAGTACCCACCAGTAGTCGGTGACGCGCTCGAGCAGGCTCGGCTGCGGCGGCTCAACGACTGTCGTTTTCGGCTTCTTCGGCTTGTCGGGCTGCGCCGGCTCTGCGGTTGCAACGGCTTCGGGCGCGGCCGCCCCATCCGCTGGCACGGGCACGGGCACGGGCGCACCACCCTGCAGTGTCGCGAGTTCGGCGTTGCGCACTTCGAGCAGGCGCCTGGCTTCAGCGAGTTCGCCCTCGAGCTGCTTGACGCGCGCATCGAGATCGCTCGATGCCGGGGCCGCCGGCGTTCCGGTGGTCGCAGCGGGTGCTGCAGTCGCAGGCCTGCTGGACGTAGAAGTGGACGGCGCCGCTGTGCCCTGCTCCGGCGTGACCAGGCGGAGCGTGCCGGCTTCGCTCGCAGCCGTGGTGGCCGTGCCGTTACGCCACGCGTCGTACTGTCGCGCCACTTCGGCCGATGCGTCACTCGCCGACACGGAGCTGATCTGGCTCGCGTCCGGAATGCGCAACAGGCTGCCGGCACGCAGCAAGTTGATGTTGCCGTCAAACGCCTGCGGATTGTTCTGGAAGATGGCAACCATTGCCCGATTGACGTTCGAGCGCGAACCCGGATTCGCAGCACTGGCGATTTGCCAGAGCGTGTCGTGGTTACGCACCCGGTACGTGCTGCCCTGCTCGATGCTGGGAGCCGCCGCAGGCACGGCCGGGCTGGCGGGCCTGGACGAGCGGACGGATTCGCTCGTGGCTTCGGCGACAGGAGCTGCTGAACGCGTGCTGGTGGCGCCACCCGAACTGACTCGGGGGGCCGCCGCGACAGGCTCGCTGGCTGCCGGACCCGGCGCATAGACCGGCGGATCGAGCAGCACGGTGTATTCACGGAGCAACCGGCCGCGCGGCCAGTTGGCCTCCACCAGGAGCGTCACGAAGGGTTCGGTGACCGGCCGGGGCGAGGTGACGCGCAGAACGTCCCTGCCGTCGGAGCCCTTGGCAACCCGGAAGTTGAAGTCGACCAGGAACGCCGGGCGGTCGAGGCCGTAGCGGACGAAAGTGTCGCTGGAGGCGAGCGCGGCACGCAGCGCCCCGAGGTCCTCCTCGTTCGCCGAGACCAGCTCGATTTCGGCGTCAAAGGGCTGATTCAATGCTGAATTCAGCTTGATTTCACCCAGGCCGAGCGCGTAAAGGGCGCCCGGGGCCAGCAACGCGCTCATGAGCAGGACGCGGCGTACAGCAGTCTTCATCGAGTCTCCCACCGATCGCAAATCGTGGCTCGGTCGCAGCGGTACGCCACGGGTCCGTCGGGTTCGCGGATCGACAACCAATTAAACATAACTATATCCCACGGTCACGCCCGCACCCAACAAGACCGCGGCTGCAGGCGCCTTTGTAGCCCTTTGGCCCGGCGATTGCCGGACATGCTCCACAGTTCCGTGGCGTGCCCAACCGGGGTGCCGTGAAGTCAGGTTATCACCGGTGTACTGGACCGGACGTCGGCATTCTGGGCCCGGTGCCGCAGGTAGTGATCGGCCAGCACGAGCGCGAGCATCGCCTCGGCGATGGGCACGGCCCGGATACCGACGCAGGGGTCGTGGCGGCCCGTGGTGACGACCTCGACCGGTTGCCCCGCCACGTCGATCGAGCGGCCCGGCTTGACGATGCTCGAGGTCGGCTTGATCGCCATGCTGACGAGCACGTCCTGGCCCGACGAGATGCCGCCCAGCGTACCGCCGGCCTCGTTCGACAGGAAACCCCGCGGCGTCATTTCGTCGCGGTGCTGCGAACCACGCTGCTCAACAATGGCGAAGCCTGCGCCGATCTCCACTCCCTTGACGGCATTGATGCTCATCATCGCGTGTGCGAGGTCGGCATCGAGCCGGTCGAACACAGGTTCACCGAGGCCCGGCGGAACACCGGTGGCCACGACATTGACGCGGGCCCCGATCGAATCGCCGTCGCGACGCAGCGCGTCGATCATGGCTTCAAGGTCAGGCACGCGCGCGGGTTCGGCACAGAAAAACGGGTTGGCGTCTATAGCCTGACGATCGAGCATGGCGAGCCTGATCGAGCCCATCTGCGCCAGGTAGCCGAAGATGTCGATGCCCTTCGCGGCGAGGAATTTGCGTGCGATTGCGCCGGCGGCCACGCGCATTACCGTTTCGCGCGCCGACGAACGTCCGCCGCCGCGATAATCGCGCAGGCCGTACTTCTGCTGATAGGTGTAATCGGCGTGGCCCGGCCGGAACCGGTCCTTGATCCTTTCGTAGTCGTACGAGCGCTGGTCGGTGTTCTCGACCAGCAGGCCGATCGGCGTCCCGGTGGTGACGCCCTCGAATACGCCCGAGAGAATGCGCACGCGATCCGGTTCGCGACGCTGGCTGGTGTACCTGGAGGTGCCCGAGCGGCGACGTTCCACGTCACGCTGGATGTCTTCCTCCGTGAGCAGCAGTCCGGGCGGACAGCCGTCGACGATGCAGCCGAGCGCCGGACCGTGGCTCTCGCCGAACGTCGTCACCGTGAACAGCATCCCGAATGTATTGCCCGACATGCCTAACTCGCCCCGGAAAGCTCATGACGGTGCCTGCGGAGGTCGTCTTTCGTCAACAGGAAGACTCCCCCGCCCCCGTGCTCGAACTCGAGCCACACGAACGGCACCCCCGGATAGGCCTGCTGCAACCGCCCCTCACTGTCGCCCACTTCGACCACCAGGATGCCGCCCGGCGCGAGGTGCGCATCGGCTTCGCGGAGGATTCGACGCACCACGTCGAGGCCATCGCTGCCGGCGCGCAAAGCCATGTCCGGCTCGTGCAGGTACTCGCGCGGGAGCGCGTCCATTTCCGCATCGCTGACGTAGGGCGGATTCGAAACGATCAGGTCGTAGACTGCGTCGCCCAGTGGCTCGAACGTGTCGCCCAGGTGCAACTGCAGGCGCGCACCGACGCCATGACGTTGCACGTTGCGGGTCGCGACTTCGAGCGCGTCGGGAGATAGATCCACCGCATCGACACGAGCCTGCGGAAATTGCAGCGCGCACGCGATGGCAATGCAACCCGAGCCGGTGCCGAGATCGACGACCCGCAGCACGCGCGCGGGATCGATCCATGGCGCAAAACCCCTGGCGATCAGTTCGGCCAAGGGCGAGCGCGGCACGATCACTCGCTGGTCGACCTCGAATTCGAGTCCAGCGAACCACATCCGGCCCATCAGGTAGGCGACAGGTACCCGTCGGCGCAGCCGCTCGGCGAACAGGCCGAGTACCTGCTCGACCTGCGGCCCGCCCGGCTTGACTGCATAAGCTGTCCCGGCATCGGCATGGTCGAGCCCGAGCGCATGGAAGACGAGCGCCGCAGCATCATCCGTCGCATCTACCGTGCCGTGCCCGTAGGCGAGCCCGGCGGCGTCGAATTCCCGCGCGCCAAAACGGATCAGCTGCGCGACGGTCGGTGCGGCTGGCGGCTTGCGGGTGAATGGGCTCGGGGTCGTCGGCATGGTCGCTGCAGTCCTATGGGATAATCGGTGCGATGACCACCCGCCCCCTGCTTCGAATCGTACTGGCCGCCATTGTAGCGTTTGCGCTCGGGCTGATACTCGCCCGCTTGTTCGTCAGGCTGCGAGAGGTGCCGGTGCCGGTGACCGAAAGCGCGACGATCCTGCCGCAACCGCGCGAACTGCCCCCGCTCGACCTCGTCGACCAGGACAATCGCCCGCTACCGCGTGACTTTCTGCGCAACCGCTGGACGGTCGTGTTTTTCGGCTTCACGCAGTGCCCGGACGTGTGCCCCACCACGCTCACGACGCTCGCGCAGATGAAGAAAAAGCTGGCCGACCTGCCAGCGGAACAGCAGCCGCGCGTGCTGCTGGTGACCGTGGACCCCGAAAGGGATACGCCCGCCATTCTCAAGTCCTACGTGACTTTCTTCGATCCTTCTTTGCTGGGTGCGACAGGGACGTTGGCGGCGACCGGGCAGGCGGCCAGCGCATTCTCGGTTCCGTTCGCCAAGGTACCGCTGCCCGACGGCGGGTACACGATGGATCACGGTGCCGGACTGTTCATGGTCTCACCCAAGGGTGCGCTCGCCGCCTATTCGTCGCCGCCGCTCGATGCCACCGTCCTGGCTCGTGATTTCCGCAAGGTCGTGCAGTATTTCGAGGCTTCGCGCCGATGACCGGTGAGATCGAGCGCTCCAGCCGCGACGAACTGTTCGCCCTGCTGCAGAAAGTTCTCCCGCAGCACCTGCTCTCGCGCGGCATGCATGCGCTGGCTCGAAGCCGCCAGCCGGCTGTGCGCAACCTCGTCCTGCGCGCCGTGCTGCGCGCATACCCGCAGATCGACATGCACGAGGCCTTGCAGCCCGACCCGTTCACCTACGAATCGTTCAACGCTTTTTTCACGCGCGAGTTGCGACCCGGGGCACGCCCCGTCGCCGCCGACGCTCACTCGCTCGTTTCACCGGTCGACGGTACCGTGAGCCAGCTCGGTCGCATCAACGCGGGCGCGCTGCTGCAGGCCAAGGGCATGCAATACACCTGCGAAGGCTTGCTGGCGGACGTGCCTTCCGCTGCGCGCTACCTCGGCGGCAGTTTCGCGTGCCTTTACCTGGCGCCGTACAACTATCACCGCATCCACATGCCGTGCGATGCGGTACTGCGTGTCACGCGCTACGTGCCGGGACAGCTGTTCAGTGTGAATGCCGCGACAGCCCGCACGATCCCCGATCTGTTCGCCCGTAACGAACGAGTCGTCTGTGAATTCGACACCGAAGACGGCCCGCTCTGCCTGGTGCTGGTGGGCGCGCTCTTCGTCGGCAGCATCGAGACCGTATTCGCCGGCGAGATCAACCCACCGCCCGGTCGCGGCGGCAGGGTTCGCATGATCGAAGCGGGTGTCGGGCGCACGTTCAGGCGCGGCGAGGAGTTCGCCCGCTTCAACATGGGATCGACCGTGATCGTGCTGACGGGCAAGGCCGTCGCGTTTGCGCCGCGCGTCGAGCCCGGCGAGCCGGTCCGGCTCGGCCAGATGCTCGCGCGACTAGATGCATGACGCCCGGAGCTGCAGCGGAGGCGGAGTGGCGGCCCACGGCCGATCTCGCGCGGTTGCGACTGCGCGCTGATCTGCTGGCGCGGATTCGCGCCTATTTCAGTGCAACCGGTGCGCTTGAAGTAGAAACCCCGGCGCTCGTCCGCGCAGCAGTGACCGACGTGCATCTCGAGTCGTTGCACGTCGCGGACGACGCGACACGCGGAGCGACGATCGGTTACCTGCAGACTTCGCCCGAGTACGCGATGAAGCGGCTGCTCTGTGCCGGTGCTCCCGACATCTACCAGGTCTGCAAAGTGTTTCGAGCCGGTGAACGTGGCGGACGACACAACCCGGAATTCACGATGCTCGAATGGTATCGGCACGGGCTCGACCACCACGCACTGATGCGCGACGTCGAAGCGCTGATCCGGCACGTGCTGGAACCCGTGCGGGCTTTCGCGGCCAGCGACTCGATCACGTACTGCGACGCTTTCAATCGAAGCCTGGGACTCGACCCGCTGCATGCACCGGTCGACGCGATCATGCAGGCCATCGAGGCGGTCGGCATTTCTGTGCCGGATTCGATGCGCGCCGGTGCTGCACGTGACGACGTGCTCGATCTCGCCATGGGCACGGTCGTCGCGGAGTCGTTTGCAAACGATCGGCTGACGTTCCTCTACGACTTTCCTGCGAGCCAGGCCGCACTCGCGCAGATCCGCGGCGAGGTCGCCTCGCGCTTCGAAGCATTCTGGGGCCCGCTGGAACTCGCCAATGGCTTTCACGAGCTCGGATCGGCACCGGAACAAGGTGCGCGATTTGCAGCCGACCTCGTCAGACGCCACGCACGCGGACAGCCCGTGCGGGACGTCGACCGGTTTTTCCTGGATGCGCTCGCGTCTGGCCTGCCGCCCTGCGCCGGTGTGGCGCTCGGCTTCGACCGTCTCGTGATGGTCGCGGCATGCGCGGAGCGCATCGACGACGTAGTCACGTTTCCCTACGAGCGAGCCTGACCGGCCCGCGTTCACCCGCACGGAGTCCTGCGACGATGCATGCGTTGAACGACGACGTCCGTTCCCGCGCCAAGCCGGCGTTGTACGACGAACTCGAGTCGAGCCTGCGCGGGTTGCTCGCGGGCGAGCCGAACCTGATCGCCTGCGCCGCGAACATGTCGTCGCTGCTGTACTGGAGCCTGCCCGACCTGAACTGGGTGGGGTTCTACCTGCTGGATGAGGCGTCGGGTGACCTGCTCGTCGGGCCGTTCCAGGGCAAGCCTGCCTGCGTGCGGATCCCGCTCGAAAAGGGTGTCTGCGGAGCCGCCGCAGCGCAGCGCCGCACGCTCGTCGTGCAGGACGTGCATGCGTTCCCGGGTCACATTGCGTGCGACTCGGCATCGAACTCGGAAGCGGTGGTGCCGATCGTCCTGGCCGACGGCCGGCTGCTCGGCGTGCTCGACCTCGACAGTCCGCTGCTCAACCGGTTCGACGAGCAGGATGCGCGGGGGCTGGAGCGGCTCGTCGCGGTGCTATTGACCGCGATCGCGGCCACGAAGTGAACAGGGGCGGACGGTCGGTGAGGGCGTTCGTTCCGGGTCTATTCCGGGCGAGCGGAAAGGCAGACACGCTCGCCCGGAATAGACCCGGAACGAACGCCTGCTCGACCGCGCCTGTGGGAATTCCCGTCAAAGCCGGGGAATTCGTACGGCGCAAGTAACGTCGACGGGGTCACACCTCATCACCGGCTCAGGATGGGTCGCGACCGGCAATCTCCCTGGCTCCGCGCCACCAAAATGTGTTGATGGAGCTCGTTCTGATCCATGCCGTACGCTGAAAGCAGACGGGGCCCGCCCGAGGTGACGGGATCGCTGCCCGGACAGGCAGCGACCCCTTTGCCACTCAATGCTCCATTTTACCCATCGCCTCAATCCGCTTCTGCATCGATTCGAGGTTGAAGGAACCCGGCGTCTGGCTCGGTGGATAGTCCCGCATCGTCAGCAGGAACTGCTGGGCAATCGCATTGGCCCCGAAAATGATGAACACGCGGTCTAGCAACCAGTCGTTGTACGTATTGGAGTTGTGCTGCGCGCGCTCGTACGGATCCCGGCGCAGGTTGAAGATGAGTGGCACGCGCAGGTCGGTGAACGGCTCGCGCCACACTCCGAACGCCTCGCCGCGGTTCTCCTTGTAGACCACCTTCCAGTCGTTCCAGCGGATGGCCACGATGTCGCCGTCGTCGTTGACGTAGATGAACCCCTCGCGCGGCGACTTCTCCGCCTTGCCGCTCAGATAGTCGAGCAGGTTGTAGCCGTCGATGTGGTTCCTGTACGCGCGGCCATTGAGCTTGACGCCCTTTAGCAACTGCTCCTTGACGTCGGGCGCGCCGGCCACTGCGGCGAACGTGGGCAACCAGTCCTGGTGCGCGACAATGCCATTGAGCGTCACGCCTGCCGGAAAATGGCCCGGCCAGCGGATGAAGGCCGGCACGCGGTAGGCGCCTTCCCAGTTGGAGTTCTTCTCGCTGCGGAACGGCGTGTTGCCGGCGTCGGGCCAGGTATTGAAATGAGGCCCGTTGTCCGTCGAGTACATCACGACCGTGTCGTTCGCGATGCCCAGGTCGTCGAGCAGCTTCAGCAACTCGCCGACGTGCATGTCGTGCTCGATCATGCCGTCCGTGTATACGTCGTTACCCGGGTGACGACGATCGTCCTGCACGTGCGTGCGGAAGTGCATGCGCGTGCCGCTCCACCACGCGAAGAACGGCTTGCCGGACTTCATCTGGCGCGTGATGAAATCCTTCGCGGCGGTGACCGTCTCGTCATCGATGGTCTCCATCCGCTTCCTGGTGAGTGGACCGGTATCCACAATCGTCTGTGCCCCGTTGCCGTCGGCCGTGGCTTTGATCACGCCGCGTGGCCCGAACCGCTTGCGGAAGTCAGGGTTGGTCGGGTAGTCCTCGTTTTCCGGTTCCTCCTCGGCATTAAGGTGGTACAGGTTGCCGAAGAATTCGTCGAACCCGTTCATGGTCGGCAGGTGCTCGTCGCGGTCGCCCAGATGGTTCTTGCCGAACTGGCCCGTGGCGTAACCCTGCGACTTCAGTATTGTCGCCATCGTCACATCAGTCTTCTGCCAGCCCTCCGGCGCGCCCGGAACGCCGACCTTGGTCATACCGGTGCGCAGCGGATTGTTGCCGCCGATGAAAGCGGCGCGCCCAGCCGTGCAGGACTGCTGGCCGTAATAGTCCGTGAACGCCACCCCTTCCGTGGCAATGCGATCGATGTTGGGTGTCTTGTAGCCCATCAGCCCGCGGTTGTTGTGGCTGATGTTGGTCGTGCCGATGTCATCGCCCCAGATCACGAGAATGTTGGGCTTCTTGCCTGACGGGGCGCCCTGCGCGAGCACAGGCTGCAGCCACGTCAGCCCGAGTACCATCGTCAACGGCAGCAAACTGCCCAATGCCCACCGAGACTTTTTCATTTATTCGTCCTCCAGCGTCTGTAATGTTGGTTTGTGTTCTACGTGTAATGTACCGCGACGCACCGTGACCCGAACGTCCTGCGGGGGGTGGGTTTGCAGGACCAACGGCTCATGGGCGCCGGGTATTCTTTTCGCTTCTGGCGCCACCGCCGTTAAGGCGTGTACCAGATCGGCAACGTGAACGCGTCCCAGGTCGCGACCACGCGGTCTATTTCTTCCTGGTGGAGTTCTTCGCCGGAACCCGCTTTCTCGAAGCCATCTTTCCCGAGCCCCGGCTCGATGGAGAGGTCGCATCGAGGTCGCGCTCCAGTGAGCGCAGCGCTGCGACCGTGTAGTCGGCGAGGCGCTGTACGTCGGGCAGTGCCTCACGAATGGCCGTAAACGTAATGTGCAGCTCATCTGCATAGGTGGTTGCAATGACGTTCAGCGTCTGGTGATGCCCGATCGGTGCCAGCGGAATTGCGAGTTCTACCGGGCAGGCATTGAAATAGACGCGATTCGGCACTCCATAGGGATTGGAGATGTTCATGTTGCCGAGCATTGGCAGACGGTCGAGACCGAGGCTCTCGATCAAAGTCGCGGAGGTATGCGTCAGTATCGAATAGAGTTCCAGCACGGCCCCGGGCACGGTGCGCACTTCGTGCTTGACCTGGCGAGTCTCGCGGACGATGTCGCGGAACTTGTCGGCGGGTGAGCCGGACGCGGATCCCAGCGGGACAGGCAGCAGCGCAATCTGGTTGCCGGCACTGCTCGTGGTCTGCAGCGCGACCGGCATGATGGCGACCAGCGGTGCCTCCGGCAGCGCGCCGCGTTCAGTGATGTAGCGGGTCACTGCGACGTCCAGCGTGGTCAGCAGTACGTCGTTGACCTTGCCGCCTCCGACCTTCGCAACATGGTGCACTCGCTGCAGATCGAGCGTGCAATGCCCGAGCGCACGGTGCTGCGATACCTTTGATTTGAGCGCGGCCGTCGTGCCGGCGAACGGGATGGTCATTCCGCCGCCGGCACCGGCTCTGCGCATGAGCATGCGAGCGGCCATCGCACCGGCCCCGAGCAGGTTGCCGGCGGCCGCGGCGACGACCGCAACGCTGCGCTCGGCCAGCCCACCGACCGGGTCGTCGGGAGAGCGTTCCGGCTCCCGTTGGGGTTCGCCTTTCGGTTCCCAAAGCGCTCGCGCAGCACCCCGACCCGGGGATTCCGCAACGACCTGCGTGATTCGCCTGATCAAGCCCACGCCATCGATCAGTCCGTGATGAACCTTCAAGTAAAGGCCGAGATGTCCGCTGGCGAGACCCTCAAATACATGCAGTTCCCACGGCAGTTGGGAACGGTCGAGTCGCTGCTCGTGAATGGCGCAGGCCGCATCGAGCAGGGCGCGTCGATCGTGCGGTTTTGGCAGCTTGTGAAAATACATGCGTGACGCGGGGTCGACGTCCTTGACCACATCGTACCCAAGCGGAAACTCGCCGGGTCCGAGCCGCAGCCGGTAGTTGAACGGCGCGCCGACTGGCCGCGTGAGCATGGCTCCGACGACGTACTTGCGCAGGTTGCCGCGAAAGCCCCGGGGCGGCGCCAGTTCCAGCAGCACGCCGATATGCATCGGTCGTTGCTGCGACTCGTTCAGGTAGAAGGCCCGATCGAGGAATCCGATTCGTTCCATTGCTCCCCCACTTCGGCTGTCCCGGCCGGCTGCCGAGCCTGCGGCCGACTATTCCACGCGAATGATCATTGCAACTCAGCCGACAAGCGCTGGCTTGCGGGGCTCAACATCTGTCCCATTCGATCAGGCCGCGGTGAACCTCGCTGATCGACCTCGCCCCGGTCAGCGCCATGGCGACAGCCAGCTCCCGCTTGAAGGTCGCGAGCAGGTCGACGAGGCCCGCCTCACCTCCACCGGCAATTGCCCAGGCCCACGGGCGGCCGATCAGCACTCCCGTGGCTCCCAGGGCGACGGCCTTGAAGACGTCGATGCCGCCGCGGACGCCCCCGTCCATGAACACCTCAAGGCGCCCCCCGACGGCTTCGATCACCGCCGGCAGTTTCGAAATCGTCGAAGCGACGCTGTCGAGCTGGCGGCCCCCGTGATTCGAGATCACGACGCCGTCGGCGCCGGCATCGAGCGCCGCCCGTGCATCGTCGGCCTCGAGTATTCCCTTGATGACCAGCTTGCCTTGCCAGAATCCGCGCAGCCAGGCGATGTCCGCCCAGGTCACGGCCGGGTCGTATTGGCTGTCGACCCAGGCCTTGACCGCCCGCGTGTTCGTTGGATCAGAGACCTGATCCGAGATGCTGCCGAAGGTGTGCGGCTTGCCGCGCACGCCGACGTCATAGAGCCACCTTGGTCGCCGCCCGAGTTGCCACGCGCGGCCGAGCCTGGAACCGACGTCGTCAGTGAGCATGCCGTTGCGTGTGTCGCGGTAGCGCATGCCGGCGACGGGCATGTCGACCGTGAAGATCAATGTCGTGCAGCCATTCGCCATGGCCCGTTCGAGTATTCTGCGCACCGCCCCGCGGTCACGGATCATGTATTGCTGGAACCAGAATGGCTTCTGCGCTTGCGCGCGGAGTTCCTCCGGCGAGCAGATGCCCAGCGTTGAAAGCGTGAACGGTATGCCCGCCACGTCGGACGCGCGCAGCGCCTGCAATTCGCCCCGGCGGCTGTACAGTCCAGCCATGCCCACCGGCGCCAGCACGACCGGCATGGCGACGGTCTCGCCGAGCAGCGTCGTCGACGTATCGATGTCCGAGACGTCGCGCATCACGTGCTGACGGACACGGATGGACTGGAAATCTTCCACGTTGCGTCGCAGCGTCAATTCGTCATTGGCGCCGCCGTCGATGTAGTCGAACAGGAAACGGGGCAGGCGCTTCTCGGCCAGGCGTCGGTAGTCCAGGCTGGTCGCCGGGACGAAGTCGTGCGTGTGTCCCATCAGGCCGTCCCCTTGCTGTCCTGCCGGAGCATGTCGGCCCCCTTCTCGGCGATCATGATCGTCGGTGCCATGGTATTGCCGCCGATGATGCGTGGCATGATCGAACTGTCGATGACGCGCAGGCCCTGCAGGCCGTGCACCCGCAGCCGGGCGTCGACTACCGCGTCGGACGGATCCGAGCCCATGCGGCAGCTGCCCACCGGGTGGTAGACGGTTCCGGCGCGGTTGCGGGCGAATTCAGCCCAGTCCTCATCGGTCCTGCAGTGCTCGGTGAGCAGGTCGCGCTTGATGCGACGGCTCATGGTCGGTGTCTTCATGATCGCAGCAATGCGTTTGAACCCGGCGACCATCGTCGGCAGGTCGTCCGGATGCGAGAAGTAGCGAAAGTCGATCAGTGGATCGGCCAGCGGGTCCGTCGAGGCAAGCCTCACGCTGCCCCTGCTCTTGGGCCTGAGCAGGATTGTGACGATCGACATACCGTGCTTGGCGTAGACGTCGCGACCGTGATCGAGGGCCACGCCGATCACGAACTGACACTGGATTTCAGGGCGCGGCGAGTCCGGTTGCAGACAGAAATAACCGGAAAGTTCGCCGAAGTTCGTGGCGCCCATGCCGCGGCGTTCCTGCCGCCAGCGCCGGATGGCCCGCAGCAGGGCCAGCGCCCCGGTCGGTGATATTCCCATCAGGTCGGGATCGCCGGGGATGTGGTAGGCCAGCGTGACGGCGGGATGGTCATGCAGGTACCGGCCCACGACCGGTGATTCATGCACCACGGGAATTCCCATGGCCTGCAGCTCGGCGCCCGGGCCCACACCCGAGAGCAGCAGCAACTTTGCCGACAGGATGGCGCCGCCGCAGACGATCACTTCCCGTCGGGCCCGCAGCACCCGGCGTTGGCCACCCTGGATGACCTCGACGCCCACCGCACGCCGGCCTTCGAACAGCACCCGTGTGCAGTGCGTTTCGCACATAAGCTGCAGGTTCGGGCGAGTGCCGAGGTGGGGATGAATGTAGGCCTTGCCGGTGTGCCATCGTTCGCCGTTCTTCATCGTCGCCTGGACCGAGCCGCAGCCCTCCTGGGTCGCTCCATTGAAGTCCGCGATGATGGGCTCGCCGGCCTCGCGACACGCCTGCTTGACGACGTCGTGGTAAGGGTTGTCCGTGCGCAGGTCCTCGACCCACACCGGTCCGTCGTTGCCGTGGTACTCGTCGCGGAAAGTCTGGTTGTTCTCCAGCTTCCTGAAATACGGCAGGACGTCGGCGTAGCTCCAGCCGGGGTTGCCGAGGGCCGCCCATTCGTCGTAATCGCCACGGTGGCCGCGCATGTAGACCAGCGCATTGAACGACGTGCCGCCGCCCAGGCCACGTCCAATGGAGTGAAAGTCGCTGCGGTTGTTCAGGCCGGGATCCGGCAACGTGTTGAACCCCCAGTTGTTGCTCGACTTGCGCGGGGCATGTTTGAGCATGCTCAGGGCGGTGTTGTCGGCGAGCCAGCCGCGCCAGTCCGGGCCGGCCTCGAGCAGCGCCACGTTGCAGCCCGGGTCCTCTGTCAGGCGTGAAGCCGTGACGCAGCCCCCGGGACCTCCGCCGACCACGATGAAGTCGAACTCGCTCATGTGCCTTGCTCCGATCAGTAGCCCGAATCCGGCGGCGCGTTGGGAACAGCCGCCTTGCCGCGTGCGACGCCGAGCGCCTGCGCGGCGCCGGCGCGGAGGAAGTTGCCGTCGGTGCCAGCCGAGGCGAAGTCGAATCCCGCCTGCAACGATTGCGCGGCCATCTCTGGCGTATAGCCGAAGATCCCGGCCGCGCGGTTGTGTTTCGCGCAGGCCGCCAGGATCGCGCCTAGAGCCCGCTGGAAGCGCGCATCGGTGAAGCTTCCCGGCGCCAGGCCCAGCCCATAGCAGAGATCCATGGGGCCGACGAACAGGCCGTCCACGCCGTCGGTGGCCGCGATCGCCTCGACGTTGCGCAGCCCTTCCTCGGTCTCGATCATCACCACGCAGGCCACCTGTTCGTTCGCGGTCTGCAGGTAGGCGAGGCCCTCGTGCATGGCCGCGCGAATCGGGCCGCAGGAACGCACGCCCGCCGGTGGATAGCGGCAGGCGGCGACGGCCTTGCGCGCATCCTCGACAGTGTTCACCAGTGGCACGATCACACCTTGCGCCCCGACGTCGAGTGCCTTGCCGATCTGGTCGGGCTGGTTCGCTGCGACCCGCACCAGCGGCGTGACGCGTGCTTGCGCGACGGCGGGCAACAGATGAGTCAGGTGCGAATAGTCCATCAGGCCGTGCTGCAGGTCGAAGCACACCCAGTCGAAGCCGAGTTGCGCGAGGATCTCGGCGCTGTACAGGTCGGACAGGGTCAGCCAGGCGCCGATGGATTTCTCGTGCGTCCGCCATCGTGCCAGGGCATGGTTCTGCATCAGCGTCAACCGAGCGCGCCGCCGGTGACGTGCCTGATGAACTGGCGGGCTGCCTCGCCGTGCGGTGACATCAGCGGGTCGATGCGTGCATCGGCTGCCACCTCGACCACGCCGCGCGGATTGGAAAACTCGCGGAACCCTTCGAAGCCGTGGTGCCGCCCCATGCCGCTGTTACCGACGCCGCCGAAGCCGAGATTCGCCTGCGCACCCTGCATCGACGCCGCGTTCACGCAGAAACCGCCCGACGACGTGCTGCGGCGCAGACGTTCCACCAGCTCGGGCTGGTTCGAGAAGATGTAGATGCCGAGCGGCCGTTCGCCCGCCTGGATGTGCTCGATGACCTCGTCGAACTGCCGGTAGGTGTGTACCGGCAGGATCGGCCCGAAGACTTCATGCTGGCACACCAGCGCCTCGGGCGCGGGATTGATGACCAGGGTCACCGGTGTGCGACGCGGGTTTGCGGCTGAAGCGGCTGAGCCGATCTCGATCACGCCTTTTGCATCGCGCTCGCGTGCGTCATCCAGGTAACCCTGCACGCGCGCCATCTGCCTGGCGTTGATCACTGCGCAGCCCACCTGCGGGCTGGTCGTGTAGTCGCCCACGGCAGACTCGATCACCTCTCGCACCAGGCCGATGAACTTGTCGCGTGAGTTCTCCGGCACCAGAACGTGGTTGACCGCGATGCACAGTTGGCCGTTCTTGGTCAGCTTGGAACCGAGCATGATGCGGACGTTGTCGCGCGTCACCGCATCCTCGGTGAACACGGTCGGATTGCGGCCGCCGAGCTCCAGCGTTACCGGCACCAGGTTCTGCGCCGCGTTGCGCATGATCTCCTTGCCGACCGCGGTGTTACCCGTGTAGAGCAGATGGTCCCACTGCAAGGTGCTGAAGTGGCGCGCCAGGTCGAGCCCGCCATTGACCACCGAGACCTGCTCACGGGCGAAGGTGTCACCCAGCATTTCCGCCAGCAACTGGCCGACGGCCGGCGTCTGCTCCGACGGCTTGATGATCACGCGGTTGCCGGCGGCCAGCATCTCGACCAGTGGCCCGACCGCGAGGTCGACCGGAAAGTTCCAGGCCGGCATGTTGCCGATCACCCCTTTCGGCTGGAACTCGATGTACGCCTTCGAGCTGCCATACAACTGCGGCTCTAGCTCGCGCTCGTCGCGCCGCATCCACCGCTCGAGATGCGCGGCGGCGTACTGGGCACGCTCGGCAACGTTCAAGACGTCGAACAGGTAGGCCGTGAGTTCGTTGTGGTAGCCGTAGTCGTCGTTCAGGGCTGCGGCGATGCGCCTGGCGTTGGCCATCATCATTCCGGGAATGCGGCCCAGCAGTTCGAGCCGGGTGGCGAGACTCGGGTCGGGCTCCTTCAGGTAGGCACGCCGCTGCAGGTCAAAGGTCTCGTGCAGCCGGGCGATGGCCGTCTGGTCGGAAGGCGTCGTCATGTCGGTCTCCTCCTGGGTCAGCAGGGGCCGATATTGCGCCGCTCGCGGCCCACGGCTTTAGAATCGGAGACATGCGACGTAATTCGGGGGTTCGCTATTTCACCCGCGCCGGCTCACTCAGCGGGCTGGACGTACTGGCGCGCGAGCTGCGCCAGCCCCTGGGGCCGATGCTGCGTCGCCACGGGCTGTCACTCGAGCAACTGGCCGACTCGGAGGCGCGCGTGCCCTACACGGACTGGTCCGAGCTGCTGGAGGACTGCGCGCAGAGCTGGCACTGCCCGGAATTCGGACTGCGGCTGGGCATGATCCAGAACCTGAACGTCCTTGGGCCCATCGGCCTGGTGGCCCGATTGACCGACACCGTGGGTGATGCGCTGCGGGCGATCGAACGCAACATGGCGACGCACACCAGTGGGTCCGCGCTGGAACTCCGATGTCCAGCCGTGACCTCGCGAGCCGGCCCGGGTCGATCGATCGCTGCGATCGCTTACGTGCCAAAACCACACGCCACCGCGGGCCGGCAGATCGTCGAAATGGCGCTCGCGGCGATGGGCAATTCCGTGGCGATGTTGATCGGCGAGGCACGTCCCCGCTTCGCTCGTGTCACGTTCCAGCACCACGCACCGCAAAACAATCGCATGGCACGCCGCCACTTCGGCTGTCCGATCCAGTACGGCGCCGAAATGAATGCCCTGTGTTTCGATGGCAGGTGGATGGAACTGCGCACCGCCGTGCGTGACCCGACCTACGCGCCGATCGTCAATGCCTACCTGGAACGGACGCGGGAGCAGATCGAGGTCGATGTCGTCGAGTCAACCCGTCAGTTCATCGGTGCACTG
>JAABQQ010000248.1:5973-16086 GCA_011391405.1 Gammaproteobacteria bacterium | reverse complement strand
GTCCACCTGTTCGAGACCGGCCCTGCGGATCGCCTCGCGGGCGCGCAACCACAGCTCCTGCGCGGTCAGGCTCTCGACAGGACGGGACCCGATGCGGCGAAACTCGTGCGCCAGGATCGCAGTCTCGACACGGCACACCACCGTGTTTGCGACGTCTTCCTGCAGGGCGAATGGGTCCTCAAGCGCGCTGTCGAACCGCTCGGCCCAAACCCGCTCGCCCTGCGCGGCGTCGCGCAGTTGCACGTTGATCCGCACACGCGACCCGGAGCGCCGGACGCTGCCATCGAGCAGATAGTGCGCGGCGGAAGCTGCACTGGCGTCCATGACGCGCAGGGCAGGAAAACGGGCGAGCGCCGTGGCGATCTCGGCGACCAGTCCGTCGGCGAAGTCGTCACCCGCTGTGGTGCCAGCTGGATCGGTGAAGGGAGCGACGGCGACTGAAAACGTGTCGGGCGTGGCGGGCGGCTGCGAGGTGGAGCGCGACTGGCTGGACTCAAGGGTCGGAATCGGAACTGCCAGCAGTTCGGCTACGCTCGCGACCACCCTCTTCCACCCGGCAACCGCAGGATCGCCCTGCCAGCCGGCGAGGTCGGCACACTGGATCTGGTCGAAGGGCATGGGCAGCGCGGCTCCGTCGACAGTCAGCTGGACGAGTTTGCGCGCCACGCGCGCCCGATCGGCCTCAGAACGCACCCACTCGGATTTCGCCGCTTCGGCCGACCAGATGACGACTACGGCCCTGGCCTCGCGCAGACGTTCTTCGATGACATCGGCGTAGGCGCGGTGCGCCGGTATGGCGTCATCAAGCCACACCTGGTGGCCGAGGCCGCGCAGGACTGCGGCGACCTGCTGCGCCTGCCTGGCGGTCGAGCGGGCGTACGAGATGAAGACGTGTGACACGGACGGACCCTGCCTCAGTGACCTGCGGGCTTGCTGGCAACGCCCAAGCGCGACGCCAGGGCGTCCAGATTTCTGTCCGCCGTCCAGAGACGGGCATCCGGTGTCAGCAGGACGGATGCGAGCAATGCTACATCGATGGCCCCGCAGCCCGAGTCGTAGAGTCGCTCCTTCTCGACCAGCGCCAGCGTTTCTTCGGTCGTCGCGACAACAGCCTGACGCAGCATCTTAAGATCGCCGAGAGTTCGTTCGCGCGGTGCTGGCGGTGTTCCACACGCGAGTTCGAGCACGATCAGTGGATGACAAAGGACCTGGTCTGTTGCGAGCAGCGACTGCAGGACCGGGTTGGCACGACGGAAGTGTCCAACCCAGAGCGACGTGTCCACCAGCACCAGCGTCATTTGCCGGCCCGTGCCACCGAACGCCGCCTGGGAATGCTCTTCATGTCAGGCGCCGCCGCGCCAAGCGCCGCGAGCCTCTTCCCGGATTGCACTCGAACGAAGACTCTCATCGCTTCACGGACGAGATCGGCCTTGTCCATTCCTGGATCGGCAACTTCCAGTGCCTTGCGGTACAGCTCATCGTCGATCGTGATCGTCGTCCTCATAACGAAACCTCCTCATCGGAATTGATGAATAATGACATCATCTGGAGCATCAATAAAGTGGACGCACGCAAGGTCCAGGGTTCGGCCGGTGCCGACAGTGCCGTATGTGCGGGGCATCTCGACCCCGACCCCGATATAGTGCCCCGACAGGCCTCTGGGCCCGCGGGGAGACATGACCTACCAGACCCTGACCTACGCGGTCGCCGGCCGTGTGGCCACGATCACGCTCGATCGCCCGGAGCGGATGAACGCGATCAACCTGGCGATGCCGGGTGAGATCGCCAACGCCGTGGATCGGGCCAACCGCGACGACGCCGTGCACGTGCTGGTGCTGACCGGTGCGGGCGACGGGTTCTGCTCCGGCTACGACCTCAAGGAATTCGCCGAGGCAACGGGTGAGCAACCGGGCTCGCAGCTCGGAGGCACGACGGGCGCCAGCGATGAGCGGCCGTGGGACCCGATGGCCGACTTCTTCGGCATGCACGAGTTCACACAACAGTTCATGTCGTTATGGCGCAGCTACAAGCCGACCATTGCGCGGGTGCACGGCCCGGCCGTGGCGGGCGGCAGCGACATCGCACTGTGCTGCGACCTGGTGATCATGGCGGAAGAAGCCGTGATCGGTTACCCACCGGCGCGGGTCTGGGGCTGCCCTACAACCGCAATGTGGGTGTACCGCCTCGGTGCCGAGCGCGCCAAGCGCATGCTGTTTACCGGGGACCTGGTGGACGGCCGCGAGGCCGCGCGCCTTGGCCTGGTGCTCGAGGCAGTACCGCGTGCACAGCTCGACGCGCGCGTGGCGCAAGTCGCGGAACGCATTGCGGCGGTGCCGAAGAACCAGCTCATGATGCAGAAGCTGATGGTCAACCAGGCCTACGAAGCCATGGGGTTGGCCAATACGCAGCGCTTCGCCACCCTGTTCGACGGCATCACGCGGCACAGCCCGGAAGGCGTGTGGTTCAAACGCCGCGCAGAGGAAGTCGGCTTCAAGCAGGCGGTGCGGGAACGCGACAGCGGCGCGCCGATTGCGCCGGACGCGAGCCGGCCTTTGGCGAACTGGCGCAAGTCCGAAGACTGAGCGCGTGGCAGGACAGAACGAACACGACGGCGGGAGGCAATAGCGATGAACGAGACACCGCGGCCTGAAATTGCAGCGCTCGGCAGTTCGACGTTGTGCGAGGCATTCCAGATCACTGCTGCGCAGCGACCAGGGCAGGTGGCGTTACGCACGCTCGGGGGCGCCACCGAAATCACCTACGCCGGATTCCTCGCACAAGTGCGGGCACTGGCGGAGGGGCTGCATTCACTGGGCGTCGGTCGCGGCGACACGGTCGCGCTGATGCTCGCCAATCGACCGGAGTTCTCGCTCGCGGACACGGCCGTCATGCACCTCGGTGCCACGGCGTTCTCCGTCTACAACACGTCGAGTGCGGAGCAGGCACATCACGTGTTCTGCAATGCAGGCAACCGCGTCGTCGTCACGGAGCGCCAGTTCCTGCCGCGGGTGCTCGAATCGCGTACGCCAGAGATCCAGCACATCGTGCTGGTAGACGGCGCCGACACCGGAACTATTTCGCTGCAGGACCTCGCGCTTCGGCGCGTGCCAGGCTTCGACTTCGACAGCGCCTGGCGCGCGGTGCAACCCGACGACGTCGTGACGCTGATCTACACCTCGGGAACCACCGGGCCCTCGAAGGCAGTGCAGCTGACTCACGGCAGCGTGCTCTTCCAGACCCGGGGCGTCGCCGCAATCCTGGGATTGCAAGCGGACGGCCGCAGCATCTCCTACCTGCCGAGTGCGCACGTCGGCGACCGTTGCCTGACGCACTACGGCGCGTCGCTCTGCTTCGGCAACAGCGTCACATCGATTACCGACCACCGCCAGGTCGGTCTCGCTCTGGTGGAGGTGCGGCCGACCGTGTTCGGCGGGGTGCCGCGCGTATGGGAAAAGCTCAAGGCCGGGCTCGAGGCGGCCGGCGTCACCGACCCGACGACGCTGCCCGAGCAGGCCAGGTCTGCTATACGCGCCAGGACCGGGCTCGACCAGACCGGCTGGCGCATCACGGCAGCGGCGCCGATTTCGACCGAGGTCATGCAGTATTTCGCAGCGCTTGGCCTGGAACTCAATGAGGGCTGGGGCATGTCGGAATCGTCGTGTTTCGGCACGCTCAATCCGCCCGACCAGATCAGGCAAGGCACGGTGGGTAAACCTCTGCCCGGCGTCGAGATCGTGATCGCCGACGACGGCGAAATGCTGGTGCGCGCGCCGCTCGTGATGAAGGGTTACCGCGGTGACCCGGCGAAGACCGCCGAAGCTATCGATGCCGACGGCTGGCTGCACACCGGTGACATCGCGCAGATCGACGGCGACGGCTACGTGAGCATCGTTGACCGCAAGAAGGAACTCATCATCAACTCGGCTGGCAAGAACATGTCGCCGGCCAACATCGAGCTGAAGCTGCGCGCGTCGAGCCGGTTGATCGCGCATGCGGTCTGCATCGGCGACCGACGGCCGTATAACGTCGCGCTGATCGCCCTCGACCGCGAGATGTGTGCCGGCCGTGCGCCGGACGAACTGCGCTCGGCCATTGAAACCGCAGTGGCGGCTGCCAACGCTGAGCTATCACGCGTCGAGCAGGTCAGGCGCATCGCGATCATCGATGCCGACTGGCTGCCCGGCGGCGACGAGCTCACACCCACCATGAAGCTGAAGCGCAAGCCGATCCAGCAGAAGTACGCATCCGAGATCGAGGAGCTGTACAGCTGAGGCGCGGTCGTCAGAATTCGCCGTGGTCGGCCGACACGCGAGGTGAAACCCGTACCGTGTCGATGCGGGGACCGTCCATGGACAACACTTCGATCTCGAAATCGGGGAATGTGATCCGCTCGCCGGCAACGGGGATGCGTCCGAGTGTCTCGGTGACCAGGCCGCCGACGCTGTTGGCATCTACCTCCGGCGCCAGGACCCCGAGCGCCTCCTCCAGGCTCAGCAGCGACATGCTGCCTGCGCCGGTCAGGCGGCCATCTTCCGTACGCTCCCAGACGTGGCTCGTCTTCGAGAATTCATCTTCCACCGGCCCGAACAGTGCTTCGACGATGTGCTCGAACGTGAGGAAACCGATTTCCGTGCCGAGCGGGTCGGTGACGATGGCGAAGTGAGGATCGCCGCGCCGGAACGCAGCCAGTGCCGACTCGAGCTGCTGATGCTCATCGACATGGGGCAGCGTACGCAGGTACGGGCGCAGGTCGCGAATGTCCCGCAGGCGTTCGGATCGGGTCAGCAGTTCCTTGATGTGCAGCAGGCCGACGAATCGCTGCGTCTCCGGGTCGCGAACCGGGTAACGGGTATAGCGCGAGGTGCGGACTTCGGTGAGCACGTCGTCAATCGCCGTGTCGAGCCCGATCCAGACCAGTTCCGCGAGAGGACGCATCACGTCGCCGACGACAAGGTCGCCGAGATCGAGCCCGCGCGTGAGAATCTGCGTTTCGATCGCGCCCAACTCGCCGTGACGATGGCTTGCGCGCAGCACGGTGCGTAATTCGTCGACCGAATGCGCCTCGTCACCCTCGGAGGCCAGTTCAACGCCCAGCCCGCGCAGGAGGATGTTCGCCGCCCCGTTCAGCACATGGATGAAGGGGTACATCACCCAGTAGAACACGTACAAAGGCAACGCGGTGTTCAGGGACACGGTCTCGGCACGTCGGATGGCAAGCGACTTCGGCGCAAGTTCGCCAACCACGATGTGCAGGAACGAGATGAGCGCGAATGCAAAGGCGAACGCGATGCTGTGAACGACTTTCGGGTCGGTGATATTGGCAAATGACAGTACCGGCTCGATCAGGCGGGCGAAGGCGGGTTCGCCGATCCAGCCCAGACCGAGGGAAGCCAGCGTGATGCCGAGCTGGCACGCGGAGAGATAGGCATCGAGGTGGGTGCGTACAGTTCGCAGCACGCGCCCACGCAGGCCATGGGTCCGGGCGAGCTCTTCGGCCTGGGTACGCCGCAGCTTGACGATCGCGAACTCGGCCGCAACGAAGAACCCGTTCAGCAGGACGAGCAACAGGCCGATCGCGGTCAGCAGCAGGTTATCCATCGACATGGGTCGGTAATTGTAGCGGTTCCATGCCTGAGACCTCGTGCTGCGGGGAACAGGGGCCCGGGCCGCTTGATCCAGGTCATTGCGGCCGGCGCTCCAGCCGCTAGTATCCTGCCGTGCTCCCGCGCAATCGCTGGTTCATCGCCGCTGCGCTCGCCTACGCCCTGCTCGGCGGACTCCTCGGACTCACGTGGCTCGCATTTCCCGCCGCGTTGCCTGCTTATGCCTTGCGCGCCCATGCTCACCTCATGCTGCTGGGCTTCGTCGGCATGATGATCTTCGGCATCGGCCTGCACGTGCTGCCGCGTTTCACGGGGCGGCCGCTGTTCTCCGAACGACTCGCCGACGCGCAATTCGCCCTGGTGAACATCGGCCTGGTGGCCATGGTGACCGGCTGGCTCGCCGACGCCCGCCTCGTGACCAGTGCCGGGGGCGCGATCCTCTGGATAGGCCTCGTGCTATTTGCGCTCAACGTCGTGGCGACGGTGCGTCCCTGGGCGCGGAGGTGACGGCCGATGAGCGAATACCATGGCTGCGAACTTCCCGAGGATCTCTGGTACGACCTCGACTACCTGTGGGCGCGACCGAATGACGACGGCACGTTCACGATCGGCCTGACCGATCCGGCCCAGACCATGGCGGGGCGCGTCGTGGCCGCGACATTTCGCAAGCCGGGCACGCACCGTCGTGCGGGCCGCCACCTCGGCACGCTCGAGTCGGGCAAATGGGTGGGAGGAATTCCGGCGCCCTTCGATGGCACGATCGAGCGGGTCAATCCGGCAGTCGTGAACGACCCCGGCCTCGTCAACGTCGCACCATACGCCGACGCCTGGTTGATGGAGCTGCGCCCGGACGACATGCCGGCTGCCCTCGAGGGCATGAGTCGCGGTCCGCAAGCGATCGAGGCGCTCAAGGCCTGGATCGACAAATACGAACTGCAGTGCATGCGCTGCACGCAATGACCCTCAAGGTTCAGCTGCTGGTTTCGGAATGGTGCGCGCCGTGTCGCGGTGCCGAGGAGGTCTGGCAGCAGATCGCGCAAAAGAAAGCGATCGCCTTCGAAGTGCTCGACGTCGGTCAACGCGAAGGACGCGCGATCGTGGCGCATCTGGGCGTGAAGACCGTGCCGGCGACGGTGATCGACGGCGTCCTCAAGCACGTCGGGGTACCGACCACGAAGGAAGCGATGGGGTTCGTCGCTGCCGCACCCGACAAAACGGCTGGCACGGCCCACTACGTGGGACTGACGCTCGCGCCGACCAGCAGCTGGGCGATCGCAGCGGCGGCACTTTATCTAGCGCTTGCCGGATCCGCGTTGGTTTTCGGCGGCGGAATCGCGGGCGATGCACCGTGGCGCGCAGCCGCCTTGCATGCATTCGGGTTGGGATTCCTGGCGTTCATCATCTTCGGGCTCGGGGAACACATGCTGCCACGATTCACCGGCGCACCGATCCGCGGGGGACGCGTCTCGTGGGTACAACAGGGGCTGGCGCACTCGGGCACGATACTGTTGCTGGTCGGCCTCGCCTTCGATCAGCGCGCAACCGCAATCATCGGTGGAATGCTGGCCTGGGCGGCCCTTGCGCTATTCTCAGCCCGACTCGCCCCAGTGTTGCGATGTCCGCCACCCTTCTCGTAGGCCGCGACACGCAAGTCGATCAACTCGATCGGCAGCTCGAGCGCGCGCTGCATGGGCAGGCCGTGACCTGCTTCATCACCGGCGAGCCCGGCGCCGGCAAGACCAGCCTCGCCATGGAGTTTGCCCGACGGGCCCAGGTGCAGACGCCGCAGTTGCTGGTCGCCTCCGGAATCTGCGACGCGTACACGGGCGTCGGTGACGCTTACCTCCCGTTCCGCGAGGTACTCCTGCAACTGACGGGCGACGTGGAGAGGAGCCTCGCCACGGGCCGGACGACCCGCGAAGGAGCGTCACGGCTCGAGGGATTCACGCGATTCGCGGGACGCGCGCTGGTGGACAACGGCCCGGATCTGCTGGAGCTGTTCGTCCCGGGTGGCGCACTCCTGACGCGGCTCGGTGGCAAGGCGGCGAAAAACCTTCCATGGGCACAGAAGCTGCAACAGCGGCTGTACGGCGCAGCCGAGCAACCGTCCCCCCGGATGCTGCAGCAGGAAAACGTGTTCGAGCAGTTCACGCAGGTCCTGCAGGCCATGTCCCTCGAGCGTCCGCTGCTGCTCCTGCTGGACGATCTGCACTGGGCCGACGGAGCCTCGATCGGCCTGCTCTTTCACTTGTCGCGGCGGCTCGTAAAGTCGCCATTGATGATCCTCGGGACCTATCGCAGCGAGGAGGTCGTGCGGCCGCTGGATGGCAGACAGCATCCGCTGCAGGGAGTCGTCGCCGAACTGACTCGCCTCCACGGCGACGTGCTCCTAGACCTCGACAAGCTGCGCGCACGGACGTTCATTGATGCGCTCGTGGATGCCCGGCCGAACAGTCTCGACGAGCGATTCCGCGACTCCCTCGCACGCCACACGGCGGGCAACCCGCTGTTCGCGGTCGAACTGCTGAGGAGCCTCGAGGCATCCGGTGCACTGATCGAGTCGTCCGCGGGGCGCGTCGAGCAGGTCGCGGCCGTCGAATGGCAGTCATTGCCGTCCCGCGTGGTGGGCGTGATCGAAAGCCGGGTTACGCGCCTGACCGCTGCCCAGAAAGACGTCCTGGCCGCCGCGTCGGTGCAGGGCGAAGAATTCGTGGCGGACGTGGTCGCGGAGGCACTCCGGATCGACCGTCGTGAGGTGATCCACGAACTCAGCGGTCCCATGCAGAAGGAACTGCGGCTGGTGACGGCCATTGGCCTGCAGGACGTGCCGGGAGGCCGGCTTGCGCGGTATCGCTTCCGGCACAATCTCGTGCAGGACTATCTCTACCGGCAACTGGACGAAATCGAACGCGCCGAACTGCACGGCGCGACCGGCATGGCGCTCGAGCGGATCCACGCTGCGGATCCCGCGACTGTGGCGGTGTCCCTTGCGTTGCATTTCACCGCAGCCGGCGACTGGGCGCGGGCCATCCGTTATCGGTTGCTGGCGGCTGAATCCGCCGCGCGGACTTTCGCGCACGACCAGGCCGTGGAGCATTTCGAGCAGGTGATCGTCCTTGAGGCGACTCATCGCAGATTTGTTGGCGCGGTCATGGATGTCGCCACGGTCCAGGAGAGCCTCGGCGACGAATTGCTGATGCTGCGTCGCTGGACAGCCGCGCAAGCCAGCTTCCGTGCGAGCCTCGACCTTGTTGCGGAGAACCGCGTTGCGCCCGCCCGCCTGCTGCGCAAGCTCGCTCGTGTGGAGGAACGGCAGTCGCACTACGTGGAGGCGGCGGGACACCTCCAGTCCGCCGAGGCTGCGCTGCGGGAGCCGGACACGGATGCGCCGTCAGCGTGGTGGCATGAGTGGATCGACATCCAGATCGCGCTGTCGTTCGTCCATTACTGGCAAGGCGACCTGCCCGGAATGACCACCGTTGACACCCGCCTCGACCCTGTGTTCGAGGCCTGGGGTACTCACATCCAGTGCAGCCAGGTCCACGCCGCTCGCGCACGAAGCGGTCTCAGGCAGACCGGTTACCGGCCTGACGATGCGACCATCGCGAGCGCGGAGCGTGCCGTCGCAACACTCGAAGATCACCCCGACGAGTTCCTTCTCGCGGAGATCGTTTTCCTGCTTGGGTTCACGCAACTTTGGGCCGACCGGTTCACCGAGGCCGGCGAGTCACTCGAACGCAGCCTCAGAATCTCCCGACGGGTTGGCGACCTGGCGCATCAATTGCGCAGTCTCGTGTACCACTGCGTCGTCCAACGCAGAGTCGGTGACGTTGCGCGCGTCGAACGATTGAACGAAGACGCCCGGGAACTGATGCGGCAGCTTGGCTCCGACGAATACCTGCCGGTGGTGCAGGCGCAGGACGCCTGGCTCGCATGGTGCCGCGGGGACCGTCCAGGCGCACGCGCATTGCTGGACGAATCCCTGCCGATGTCGAGCGAACGTGTCTCGCGGTTCCCGTTCCAGTGGCTACTCCTCTGGGTAAAATTGGCCATGGATACGGTCGATGGCAACCTGTCGGGCGCGACGGAGGCGGCGGCTTCAATGCTGAAACCGCCGCTTTGCCGCCAACGCGAGGACGTGGAGGCGCAGCTGCGTCGGATCGCCGCGGCCGACAGCGGCGGCGATCCCGCAGAGGTCAGGCGGGAGCTCGATCGAGCCTTGGAAGTTGCACGCGCCGCCGGCTATCTGTAGCGATTGACTGCGGCGCAGTGATCGTTCATCACCTTGGCGTGGGGACTGACGGGTTGTTGCTTGAATTTTTCCTGCCTGATCCCGTTCGTGTTGCTTCGTGCTGCGCCGCAGCTTGTTTTGCGCCGCACAACAGGCGTACGTTGAATCCAGATCGGGCCAGGCGGCGCCCTGAGTATCGTCGCTGACACTCTCAATCCACTCAGGATCGACAACGGCACCTAATGACACGGTGTGGTGACTCTCCACCGGAGCGCACGT
>JAABQQ010000248.1:0-5963 GCA_011391405.1 Gammaproteobacteria bacterium | reverse complement strand
CACTGATGACTGTGTCTACAGTTGCACTGTCCGCTGAGGGCCTGGACGTGAAGACGGGCCTGTGGGAAATGACCTACACGAGCGATATCCAGGGCTCGTTCCTGCCACAGGCGACGCTCGACCAGATGACACCGGCGCAAAAGGCACAGCTGGCGGCCGCGGCTAAGAAGCAGGCTGCCCAGGGTCCGCAGACCTGGAAGGAGAAGACCTGCGTCACGGCGAAAGACCTCCAGGCAGGCGCATTTCGCGCATCAGACGATCAGAACGATCCCGACTGCAAGTTCACGATGAAGTCGCAGACGCGCACGCTGCAGGAAGGCTCGACGGCGTGTAGCGGTGCTGAGGCTCGTCACACCGCAATGAAAATCGAAGCCCTGGGCCGCGACCGCATCAAGGGATCGATTACCGCGGACAGCACGAGTGGAAAGATGAACATGCAGCTCTCGGGCAAGTGGCTCAGTGACAGCTGTGCCGGGGCGGACGACGACTGACGGCGGGCCTCCAACCTTGACCAGCAACCGGCGCCCAAGTCGGTCAGCACGGCCAACGCTACCTGTTACCGCACCATTGTTTCTCGCAGGGCACGCCGTCGCCACCACCGTCCATCTTGACGCCCGGGCAATTGGCAACGAAAAACTCCGCCTCCTCGCAGGAAGTCATCTGCGAGCAGTACACGCGCCCGTCGCACTGATACGGACTGCGCAAGTCCGAGGCGGCCTCCTGCTCGAGCAGCTGCGCAGTAACCGAAGATTCGCTGTCGTCGAGCAATTCCTCGTCTACGTTGCGCGTTTGATAAGCGCCCCAGGCCTGCCAGGCGATCACTCCGATCACGAGGGCGATGAGCAGTTTTCGCATAGGGCTCTTCCTTCCCGGCGAGCGCAATCGACGGCAGGCGTTCAAGCGCTTGTTCAACGCGGGCTGCTACTAGAGCATCACGATGCGCGAGCCGTCAATGCGAGGCACGAATTCTCTGCCTGCAAATCATCCGGAGATCGTATCCCCGGACCGTCGTCATCATTCGGTGATTGTTCAGGCGGCGTCGAGCAGCGAGCGAGGATTTCGATCCGCAACCATCAGCAGCGTACGGGCCGCACCTGACGTGGCGCGGCGGCCCTGCTTCCAGTCCTGCAGAGTGCGCACCGAGACACCGGGGAGTGCTGCAAAACGCGCCTTAGTCAATGAGTACTGACTGCTAAAACTCAGAGACAGACAGCCGCCGTAGCAACGCCATCCGCTTGTCGTGATGCTCCGCCATTCTTTCCAGGATGTCCGCGAGAAAGGCGACGGTATCCACCACTCTAGGTCCTTTGTTGAGCATGACGCACTCGGCGCGACTGCTCATGACGGCATCGCTCACTTCTGCCCGGGTCGGCGCCCCGCCTTTGGCGAGACCTTCGAGGACCTGCGTCGCCCATATCACGGGCACATGTGCCGCCTCGCATAACCAGAGAATCTCCTCCTGCAGTTCAGAAAGCCGTTCGAACCCCACTTCAACGGCAAGATCGCCTCGAGCGACCATGACACCCACGGGTGGGGAGATGAGCGAGGCCAGGAGGATCCGCGGCAGGTTGCGAAAGGCGGTGGCATTTTCGATCTTCAGCACCGTGCCGATATGGCCCGCGCTCAATGCGGACAATTCCTGCTGCAGTCGAACGACGTCGTCAGCAGTGCGCAGGAACGACAGGGCCACGAGGTCGGCGAAGCCAACGACGTCACGCAGGTCGGTGAAGTCCTTTTCGGTCAGGGCACCCAGATTCAGATCTGAGTCCGGGAAGTTGATTCCCTTTTCGTCCCGGAGCTTGCCGCCACCTGGAGGCGCGTGTGTCACGCTGACCTCAAGTCTGTCGTCTGCTCTGGTGCGTACGATGCCGCCGATTTTCCCGTCATCGAGCCAGACTCTGTGTCCCGGCCGCACGTGTTCGAATGCAGCCGGCAACGTGCAATGTATTTGCGCAGGGCTCAGCACGCCGCTTTGCGGGTCAACCGTGGCGGGCGTTCCCGGGATTTGATCCCGGGTCAGGATCAGCGAATCACCCACGTTCAGGCGGATACGGACTTGAAGCGCAGGGAGATCACCGATGATGAGTTGTCCGGTGGCGCCCTCGGCGTCCTGCACTTCCAGCACGTTGCCCGGTGCCAGATGGACGCCGCGATCGACCTCGGCCAGCAGTGACCGATCGGTGGTGGCCAGGATGCGGAAGGTCCGGCGGCGACCCCGAAGATCGTCCGTGACGAGCGTCTTCCCACGTCGCCAGGCACCCGTTGCGCCGGCAATGGGCACGGCAACCGCATCGCCTGGCCCGGGTTCCGGGTTTTCCTGCAGCGTGAACCAGGCGCGCGCCGGTCTTACGGTCCGTCCCAGGGCATCGACCGTTGGTCGAAGACGAAGCATGTGCCCGATGCGTTGCAGTGGCCCCGTCCGCAGCTTCGGCCCAGCCAGGTCGGCTTGAATACGGCAGGGTCTGCCGACGATCCGTTCCGCCCGTCGCAGGTGAGACGCCATACGACGCCAGGCCTCCGCCCCATCATGGGCGCAGTTGATCCGCATGACATCCATGCCGGCTCGGAGCAGATCTTCGATCAGCTGCGGGTCGTCCGCTGCCTCGCTCGGCATCGTGACCATGATCCTTACGATGCGCGAAGCCGGTGCAGGGCCGAACAGGCGTCGGGTGTGATCGTGGAGCAGGAGTGGGCCAGTCACGAACGTTGCGGGTGGCTGCGGCGCGGGCTCCGCGTCTTCTCCCGCAAGAACCTCAAGATTGGATACCACCGCGTTGATCGCAGCCAGTACGTGACCTTCGAGTATGCCCAGGGAAGAAAGGCCCAGCGAGTGCAGGTCCAGCTGCAGCGGACGAATGTCGCGCTGCCGCACGGCCAGATAGTGCAGCAGATTTCTTGCGCTGTTGCGGTAAGACGGCGCGACCATCGCCAGCGATTCCGCGTGTGCAGCCTCGAACTCGAGGGCATCCGCGCGCAAGAGTCGGAGCGATTCAAGCGAACGAGTCAGCAGGCGATCTGTCACGCCTGTTGTCTCCGAAGAAATTCGCCGCGCTCTGCAATCATTGGCCCAACCAGATCGTCGCGGCCACAGCTGCCACGATGATCGCCGCAATGGCCAGGACATAGGCCAGGACCGAGGCACGACTGATCACGACGGGAGTCTCTCGCTTATGGATGCGGAGAGATTAGGCGCCCGATCCTTACAATCTGATTACAGTGTCCTGCCTTCCGCGGCGGGATCGATGACGGTGAACTCACCCAACGTGCCCAGTTATCCACAAAGCCTGTGGATAACGCTGTGCAGAAAGTTAAGCTATTGAGACGGCGCCGCGCGAAATCGCAGGTTTTCTTGCGTTGATCACTTGGTGATCAGCGATCTTTGTCATGCATTACAGTCACTTGCGGCCACCTCTTAAGATGACGCTTTTGCGGCGCGCGCTAACCAACCGTTCCTGCGTTGTCGACCCACACTCGACGGACGGCGCAGTCCGCAGCCACACCGCTGCCGGTACAATGCAGCGACTTGATCGAACGGACCGCTGCCATGCCCGTCAGGACACAATTAATGAAACGCGGCACAGCCCGCGTTGATGCTCACGCCGAGTCACAGTGCGCCAATTGTGGCTGGTACACGATTCTTGACGCATCGGATGCCGCAGGAGCATTCCGCGGCAGCTGTCATCGGTACGATTACCTCAGTACCGAAAAGACCCCACTCGTTCGTGCGGACGACTGGTGCTTTGACCATCAACCGATTCGCGAAATGGATTGCGCGACTCAAAAGGACCTGCCGCTTCCGAGCAGCAGCCACTGATTCACGATACCGGCTCGCGAGGTCTGGTGATCGCGATCAGTCGCCCACCATTGTTGGCGTAGCTCGGCACGAACCCCGCTGGCAACGATGACGCCGACGAACGTCAGGATCCGGGCGGTCGCCTGGAACGTACTGCGGCCTCCCAGCGTGGGTGCCGGGTCTGAACTATCATCTACCGACCATGGAGATCATCGCGGTCTCGAATATCAAAGGCGGTGTAGGCAAGACGACGACAGCCGTCAACCTTGCCTACCTTGCTGCGGCGTCGGGACGCGCAACCGTACTGTGGGACCTCGATCCCCAGGGTGCGGCGACCTACACGCTGCGCGGTGCACCGAATGAGCGAGCCTCCGCCAGGAAGCTGGTCAGCGGCAAGCGCGAATTGCCCGAACTGGTCGCGCCGACCGATTACGCGAGACTTGATCTGTTACCCGCGGATTTTTCATATCGCCAGTTTGACGTGCGCATGAGCGAGCGCAAGCATCCGACGGAGCGCCTCCTGCGGATGAGTCGCTCACTCAACGAAGACTACGACTGCCTGTTGCTCGACTGCCCGCCAGGAATGTCACTCCTGTCGGAAAACGTGCTGCGGGCCGCGGATGCCGTCATCGTACCGACGCTCCCGACACCGCTGTCGCTGCGAATGCTCGAACAGTTGTTCGATCTGGTTGCGCGGGCGGGCTGGTCCGACCTGCGCCTCTTGCCTTTCTTCTCGATGGTAGATCGGCGCAAGTCGCTGCATGAAGAGATCATCGCCGCCACGCGCCAGCGATTTCCGATGATGCTCGCCACGGAGGTGCCGTACTGGAGCGAGATTGAACGGATGGCCGTGCGTCGCGCCCCGATTCCCGCCTATGCGCCACGCAGCCCCGCCGCGCTCGTCTATTCGAGTCTGTGGAGTGAGATCGCCGTGCGGCTGCGCGAGTAAAGTGCGACTGGACGCCGCGCGGCTGCCTCGCAAGAGCGGATGCAGGGTTAGATCGCGAGTTCGTCGACCCCCTGGCCTGATCGAAGCATCGAAATCTGCTCCCCTCAGGCTACACGCCGGCGTGTTCCGTTGCGCTTGTCACGGTTCTGTTCCTTTCAAATCAGTACCACATCGAATGGTCAGCGGGGCTAGCAGCCTGGGAAGCGAAACCTCACCGCTTGTGGCCGCCATACATGTTCCGCACGTGTCCGCTTTCCCTCGGCACCAGGACGCGACCACGAATCAGCGCCGATAGCGGACGTAGATGGCGAAGGAACGACCCAAAGGACGTTCCTCGGCCGTGCCCTTACGAAGGCTCTATTTGGCCGTCGCGGCCCCAAGGCGTTTCGCCGGACAAGTCATCGGCTGGAAGTGCACTCCTTTCTCATCGCGCATCGCACCGTCGGCTTTGAACCCGAGCCGGGTGTACGCGGCAATCGCGTAACGGGGTACGTTGGCCTTGAAATTCCTCGGCGGATCGGCGCTGAGGGCCTCGTCGCGCAGGATCTGCCAAAGACGCCCTGCGAGCCCGCCGCGCTGGTAGCCTTTGGCCACAAGCAGGTGATACAGGTGCCAGTTGTCCTGCATCGCGGCGACACCGACCAGTGCCTCTCCGTCCTCCGCCACCAGGAAATGAAAATCTTTGGCGGCGACGCGCTTGGTGATGGCCTCAGGCGCCAGTTCGTGCAGGTAGAGAGCACGTCCCTTCCCGGTGAACTCATCCACTATGAACTGGAGTGCAACCGCCTGCGCCAGTTCACTGATGCGCTGCGCATCCTTGATCGTGGCGCGCCGGATCTTGACTACCTTTGCATTCATTCGATGCACCCGTGATCAGCGTCGGCAAGCGATGGAGTAACGCATTCTATTTCAATTACCCGAACGGTGCCTGCACGACGCCTGCGCGGATCGAGCACGGGCGGTTACTCTGACCCTTCCAGGCGTCACCGCGCGGCTGGTCACGGCGATTTTCTACGGGAACATGATCAGGACGAGGACCGCTGGCTGGCGATTGCGATATGGTGCGCTGGAACGATACGCGACGCGGCAGTAACTGGGCGCCACGCTGTCGGCCTGATAGTTGTTACGTGCCGCAGTTAGTCTGCATATACCCCTTCAACAGGACTACTGGTATGACGAACGACAGAAGCTGGCTGAGCAACAATTCCGGCGCAGGCATTG
>JAABQQ010000247.1 GCA_011391405.1 Gammaproteobacteria bacterium | reverse complement strand
TGGGCTGGATCAACAGCGTCAAGATCGGCCTCACCGGCCTGCCGCTGACCACCCTCGATCTCAGGATCGCACTGGCCAATCCGGCCGGGCTTTGGGACGCACTGGCCCTGCCTCACTGGACCCGGCACGCCGCCACCCTTGCGCTTGCGTTCGTATTGTTCAGCTGGTTCATTGCCGGCCTGGTCGCTGCCGCTCGATTCGTGGCGAGTTATCGCATGCGCGCGTCGACCCGCGACCCGCTATTGCGCCTTGCAGCCATCTGCGTCGTGGCCATTCTTGGCCTCTCGCGACTCGAGGCTCTATACGCCGACGCAGCGCTGGACAACTCGACGTGGCGGCTCGAAGGCGTCGCCACCCTGGCAGACAAGATGGGCGCACTGCCCTTTCTTGGCTACTCCTACGATCTCGAATCGCAGTCGACCGGCGACATCTACCAGGATGAAGCGGACGTCTTACCGCCGAGTCCAGCGGAGGTGCGGACGGCGGTCCTGCAATACATGGACTTCACGGCCGGGACGGCCCGCTCGCGAGTGCAGCCGAACATCATGGTGGTCCTGGCCGAGTCGACGTTCGACCCGGGAGCGATCTTCCGCATCCAGGGCGAATGGAACGACGCAATTTTCCGGGCCGGTGGCCACACGGCGGCCAATGGCCTGCTGCGCGTGAATGCGATGGGCGGAGGCACCTGGATCACCGAGTTCGAAACGATCGTCGGTCTCGACTCCAGGCTCTTCGGGTATTCCGGGATGTATACCCATGCCTCCCTCTCGCCGTTCGTGGATCGAAGCATCGCCTTCTACATGCGCCAGCACGGCTATCGCACCGCGGCGTTCTTTCCGCATGGAGGCGATTTCTATAACGCCCGCAATGCGTATGCGAACTACGGATTCGAAACCGTTCTCGACAGCGCAGACCTGGGTCGCGGGGCCTGGATGGAGACCGATCGCGAAGTCGCCGAAAGCGTTCGCACGGCCATGGGCCCTGCACCGCAGGCGCCCTTCTTCAGTTATGTGCTGTTCATCGAGAACCATTCACCGCACGATTGCGGCGCCGGCGACAGCAAAGGCTTTGCAGTTCGATTCGCCGACACGGAGGAATTCATCCCCAACTGCGCGCTGCACGAGTACCTGCGTCGACTCGACTCGACGACGTCTGCCGTCCAGTCACTGCAGGACTATCTCGCCGACATCGAGGCCCGGACCGGGCGTCCGTTCGTCTTGCTGGTCTTCGGCGATCATCAACCGCACACGTTCGCCAGCACGGGGGGATTTCAGTACGACTACGGCACGTTGCGGAAGATTGCCGACACGCGCATGACGTTCTTCCACATCCTCTCGTCCGTGCCGGGTAGGAAGCTGCGTTGCTGCTCGGTGGTTCCTTCCGCCACGATGCTGCCGACACTGTTGAGCGGGTACGTCGCCAGCTCACCCGAAGACGTCTATCTCGGCATCAATCTCTGGTTGCATGACCGCTGCGGCACCGATGCCGTGCGCCGCGACTTCGGCCACTTCATGAGCAAACTTGCACCGCGGGACATTGCTGAGCGCACGGACGCGTGCCGTGCCGCGTATGCGCGCGCACTGAGCTGGTACCGGACGTCCGGCGTCGTCCGCCTCGGTCGCAACCCCTAGCATCGTCGTGACCCGGCCTGGTTCAGTTGTGCCACGATGGACAGAAGTTGCGGCGCTGACGCTTCGACGCAGGCGCGGCCGGCGTCGATCGCCTCGCGTGCGCGGTGAAAATCCATCAGTGCGAAGTCGTCCATGCGAGGCCTCAGCACCACGTCGGCCGGATCGATGGCCAGCCGCGTGCGCGTGATGCGGTCCTGCATGATGTTCACGGAGCTGGTCATGGCCTCCAGCAGTCCCGGCTCCTGGCGCTTGGAGCGAAAAGACTCCACCAGTCCGTCGAGCATTCCGGACCATCGCTTCAGGATCGCGGAGCCTTCCTCCGTCGCCGTGTGCTCACCCACCGCGCTGGTCGCGGGCTTCGTACCGACCGCAAGCTGTGCGCGTTGCCCCGCGCGGGTCACGCTGCGGCTGAGGTCAACCGCGATGACGACGTCAGCGCCCATCGCACGGCACATCGAGACAGGCACAGGGTTCACGACGCCGCCGTCGATCAGCCAGCGGTCCGCATGCCACGCCGGCACGAACAGTCCGGGCACGCCACTTGACGCACGTACCACGCGCATCATCGGGCCTTCGCGCAACCAGACTTCCTCGCCGGTGTAGAGATCGGTGGCGACGGCGCCGAATGCAACCGGCAATTGCTCGATCGGCGTGTCGCCCACGCCCACCGCAATGGCGTCCATCAGGCGATTTCCCGTCATGATGCCGCCACCGCGGAACGTCGCATCTATCAGGTGCCACACGTCGCGCTGCGTGAGCGCGCAGACCCAGGCTTCCAGTGCGTCGAGTTTGTCGTTGGCGAAGGCTGCGCCCACGAGCGCCCCGACCGAGGCTCCCGTCACGACGGCAGGCCGCAGCCCCAGGTCGGCGAGTGCACGCAGGATGCCGATGTGCGCCCAGCCTCGCGCCGACCCGCTGCCGAGCGCAATACCGAGGCGCGGTTCGGTCACGGCTGCACGGCGCGGTAGAGGATGTCGGAGCGCGCGCCGCCCGAGTGATCGGCGATCACGCTTTGGTGCTTCGCGGACGTCATGCCGTCGATGATGGCGCCGCAGCCCGCGACGGGCAAGCAAGGCAACTGATGCGGTTGGAAAATTGCGGCAACGCCAGAGATCAGACCGGCAAGTGGCCCTGGAATCGCCACGGGCAGCCTGCTCGCCGTGTGCCACTCCGTGGCATGATGAACTGGTCCACTGCCGAGGGTAGATTGTTGCGATCGATGCTTGCCACTGTCGTCTTGTGCGCTGTGGTGGCCACGCCTGCATCGGCAGCGCCGACCGTGGTTGACTGTGATGCGGCGGGATTCGCAACTGTGCTGCAACCTGCGCCTGCAACGGCGCTGCTCGAGGCGCGTGCGATCTGGCTCGATGCCCGGCGACTGCGCTGGCCGGGCGTCGAAGCTGGGGGGCGTTTCCGGCTGCACCATTCAGCCAGCGGCCGGGCCGTTGCCGCCCAGGGCTTGCCGGTCAGCGGCGCCGATGGTGTGCTCGACCTGCCAGTCCACGTGGGGGAGCTGCCGCCTGCTATTGCCGGACGCTTTCGTCATGTCGCAGCAGGCGTCACGCTGCAGATCCAGGCCAATGCCGACACCCTGCGCAGGCTCCATCAGGAGCAACTGCTGCTCGTGCAGGAAGACGCAGGCGGCCGCGTGATGCGCGCGACACGACTGCAGGCGCCAGGGGCGCTCGACGAGCTGTACGCGGACGCCGCCAACGCGCAAATCGGCGTCACGGTCGCGCCGGAGCGGACGAAGTTCGCGCTGTGGGCCCCAACCGCACGCAACGTGGCGCTGTGCCTGCACCACGACGGCGACGGGCCGGCGCATTCGCTGCAGCATCTGCAGCGCGACACGCAGACCGGCGTCTGGTCCGCAGTCATCGATCGCGATCTCTCCGGCAACTACTACACTTTCCTTGTCGACGTGCACGTTGACGGAGTCGGCCTCGTGCGCAACCGCGTGACGGACCCCTACGCCGTCAGCTTGACGACCGATTCCCGTCGTGGTTACGTCGCAAACCTGCAGTCCCCGCGCTTGAAGCCGGCAGACTGGGACCGCACGCAGTCGTCACACCGCGTGCAGGCAGCTACCGATGCCGTGATCTACGAACTGCACGTGCGCGATTTTTCGATCGGTGACGCCACGGTACGACCCGATTACCGCGGCAAATACCTCGCTTTCACGCTGCACGACACGGCAGGCAGGCGGCACCTGCAAGCGCTCGCCGCAGCCGGCGTCACCGACGTCCACCTGTTGCCCGTGTTCGACTTCGGCTCGGTGCCTGAACTGGGTTGCGTGACGCCTGCCCCGGCGGGCACGCGCGACGGCGAGACGCAACAGCAGGCTGTGTCCGCAGTGAGCGAACGCGACTGCTTCAACTGGGGTTACGACCCGGTGCATTTCACCGCGCCCGAAGGCAGCTATGCGACAGACCCGGCCGACGGCGCGGTCCGCATCGTCGAGTTCCGGCGCATGGTGCAGGCACTGCACCGCTCTGGCCTGCGGGTCGGCATGGACGTCGTCTACAACCACACCTACGCGTCCGGGCAGGACCGCTGGTCCGTGCTCGATCGCATCGTGCCTGGTTACTACCACCGCCTCGACGAGGCCGGCCGTGTCGCGACGTCGACCTGCTGCGCGAATACGGCGACCGAGCACCGCATGATGGCGAAGCTCATGGTCGACTCGGCGGTGACGTGGGCGCGCGACTACCGGATCGACTCGTTCCGCTTCGACCTGATGGGGCACCAGCCCCGGGCGGCGATGGCAGAGCTGCAATCGCGCGTCAACGCCGCGACCGGGCGTAACGTGCTGCTGATCGGCGAAGGCTGGAACTTCGGCGAGGTCGCCGACGGCGCGCGCTTCGTGCAGGCCTCGCAGCTCGGACTCAACGGCAGCGGCATCGCGACGTTCAGCGACCGCGCGCGTGACGCGATCCGCGGCGGCGGGGCCGGTGACAGCGATGCGCGCCAGGTGAGCGCGCAGGGATACGTCAATGGCCTGCACTACGACCGCAATGCCGCTGCGCCTGCCGACACCTCCGCGACGGACCTGATGCGCGCCGCCGACCTGGTGCGGGTCGGCCTGGCGGGGTCATTGCGCGATTTCCGCCTGGCCACGTTCGACGGCCGCGAACTGCCGCTCGCGCAGATACCGTACGGGGATGGCCAGCCCGGCGGGTACGTCACGTCACCCGGAGAAGTGGTCAACTACGTCGAGAACCACGACAACCAGACGCTCTACGACCTGAACGCCTTCAAGTTGCCGCTCGGCACGTCGACCGCCGAGCGCGCGCGCGTGCAGATCCTGGCTGCGGCCCTGACGGCGTTCAGCCAGGGCATCGCCTACTTCCACGCGGGCATGGAACTGCTGCGCAGCAAGTCGATGGATCGCAACAGCTTCGACTCCGGCGACTGGTTCAACCGCATCGACTGGACCGGACAGGACAACTTCTTCGGCACGGGTCTGCCGCCGGCACGAGTCAACGAACCCAGCTGGCCGCTGATGCGGCCGCGCCTCGCCGATCCCCGCCTCGATCCGTCGCCCGCCGACATTGCGTGGAGCCGTGGCGCGTTCAAGGACCTGCTGCGCCTCCGCTCGAGCTCGACGCTGTTCCGGCTGCACAGCGCCGCTGCAGTCGCCGAGCGCCTGAGCTTCCTGAACACGGGTCCGCAGCAGGTCCCGGAGGTGATCGTCGGGCACCTGCTCGGCCGTGGCTACCCGGGAGCGAACTTCAGCGAGATGCTGTATCTCGTCAACGTCGGTAGCGAACCGCACACGCTGCAGTTCGATGGCGAGCGCGGCAAACGCTACGCGCTGCACCCGGTGCACCGGGCATCCGGTGCGACGGATCGACGAGCGGCAGAGCAGGCAAGTTTCGACACAGCGAACGGACGCTTCATCGTTCCGGCGCGGACTGCGGTGGTGTTCGTGGTGGAGTGACCGCAGGCCACTGCTGGATCACTCAGGGACTCGAGCCGGAGCGCTGCGCCACGGGACGGCTGTCAATCGATGGCTTGCCGATGATCGTGAAGCTCGCCCACATCTTCGGGTCGTTCGGATAATTCTTGATCGTCGCGAGCTGCGCGGCCTGCATTGCCAGCTCCGGCGCCTTGCCTTGCTGCAGCCCGGCAACGAAGCGCGTCATCAGCCGGTACGTCGCGCGATCGCTCACGTTCCAGAGGCTGGCGACGACCTGACCGGCGCCGGCATTGGTCCAGGTGCGCGCGACACCGAACGTTCCACCCTCGAAGACGCGGCCCAGCGCTGTCTGGCAGGCACTCATCACGACCAGCGGCTCATGCTCGTCCCATCCCCTGAACTGCTGGGTTCGCAGCTCGCCGGCAAACAGATTCTGCTGGCTGAGGACGACGAAGCCGCGGGTCAGTGGGTTATTTGCATCTGCGACGGCGTGCGTCGCCATGTAAATCACACCCTCGCCGGCGCTGCGGTCGATGGCACGGACGACATTCTTGCGAGTCGCGTCCGCGCCGATCAGGACATTCTGCTCGGCAATGCCCAGCTCCCTGGCGATCGCCTGCGCCTCTTTTCTCGCGCCGGGTAGCGCCGGGAAGCTGTATCGCACGTCGCGCATGTCGTCGGGGTCGCCGACGATGACCGACTTCGAGAGATCGACCTTGCCCATGTCGAAGCCGCTGCTGTCGCCAGCCAGTACGTTCAGGTCCTGCATCACGACGAACGACCATCTCCTGGCGGCGTAGTCATCCTGATTGCGGATCGGCAGCGCCGCATACGGCGCAGTCCCGGTATCGCTGACGGGCACGACCAGCAGACGGCCCTCGCCCGCCGCGAGAACCTGGCGAATGTCGCCGGGCAGCAGCATTGCGGCGGCCTCGGCCAGGGTCTCCTGGCGCTTGCGGATCGATTCGGGCGAGTTGTCGCGCTTGCCGGCGCCGCGATCGTTATCGGCATCGACATCCGCATCGGCGTCTTCATCGGCATCGATCTCGGCACCGAGATCGGCATCGAGTCGCTGCTTTTCCTTGCCTTTAAGCTGCGGCCCACGCGTCTCGGCGATCCGATCGACGCCGAGACCCTCCTGCAGTTTGCCGAGGCCCGCGTATGGGATTGTCGTCGCGCCTGCGACTACCCCGCCATCGGGAAAGACGAGCCAGGCCTTGAGCGTGCCGTCGCTCGCGACATTGTGAATCAGGGCATAGGTCCGCAGCCCGCCCACCGAGAGCGACGCGAGATTGCGTTTTATGCCTGCGAGATCCAGCCTGGCCTGATCCAGGTTGGCCTCGATCCTGGCGGCTTCGAGAGCGCGGACCTGGCCGGTCTGTTCCTTGGTTTCGATCTGCTTCCTGAAGGGATAACTGCGGGCGATCGCTTCCAGCAGCGGACGCTCCCCATCGGGCGACAACGCAGCTGGCATGGGTGGTGCGGGCTCAAGCGCGGGTGCGGACCTGGCTGGCGTAGCAGCAACCTGGGCGGCAGTGCCTGCCCCTGGTTCCGACAACAGTTGATTGACGGTGCCGGCGGTCCCGTTGCTGGCGTTGTCATCGGCGCCACCACAGGCGGTCAGGACCAGCAAGGCCAATGTCGTCCATGGGAGTCGCCGGCGCGAGGACCGGACTGGAAGAGTGAGGAGTGCCATCGAGTGCTGCATAGAATTCCACTTTCCTTCCGACCGAACCTGGTTGCCAGCGGCCTAGTCTTGCACGAATGCCGGCACTTGCATCCGCCGGGACCGCCGCACATGCTCCGGGGTCAAACATCACCGGGTGACAGGAGGGATCCATGCGTCTGACCATCATCGCTGCAACCCTTGCCAGCGTCGGCTTGTTCGGCGGCACAGCACTGCACGCCAAGGACCAGGGCGGGCTGGATCAGGCCGCGCGCGAGGCGCTCGAGCAAGCGGTGGCCGGCACCCAGCGCAGTGAAACCAACCGTGCGCGCGATGCCTACCGTCACCCGGTCGAGACGCTCAGCTTCATCGGCGTCAAGCCGACGGACACTGTCGTGGAACTGTGGCCGGGCGGGGGCTGGTACACCGAGATTCTCGCGCCCTATCTCGCGGCGCAGGGCAAGTTGATCGCCGCGGCACCGGCAGGTCGTGGCGCCGAGTCGATGGCCAAGCGGTTCGATGCCAACCCGGCGCTCTACGGCAAAGTCGAGCGCGCGAACTTCCCGACCGTGCTTGGCGGAACCGGCGTCGCGCCGGGCACCGCCGACGTCGTCCTCACCTTCCGCAACGTGCACAACTGGAAGATGGGTTACATGCAGGCGGAAAAGTCCGACTACAGCGAAGCCGCGTTCCGCGAGATCTTCGCCATGCTCAAGCCGGGCGGCGTGCTCGGCATCGAGGATCATCGCCTGCCCGAATCCGCTGGCGCAGAACGTGAACGCGACAGTGGCTACATCAAGGTCTCGACCGTCCGCGCGCTCGCGGAGAAAGCAGGCTTCGAGTTCGCGGGCAGTGCGGAGATCAACGCCAACGCGAAGGACACGACCGAATGGCAGCAAGGCGTGTGGACCCTGCCACCGACGTTGGCCATGGGCGACAAAGACAAGGCGAAATACTCGGCCATCGGCGAAAGCGATCGCATGACCCTGAAGTTCGTGAAGCCCAGGCACTGAGCGGCGGCCAGGGTTCACGATGAGCACCGCGGTACCGCGCATCACGATTCTCGATGGCGCCATGGGCACGGAGCTGCGGGCTCGCGGTGCCAGCGTGCCTGACTACAGGAGTTCCGCCTGGTCGGCAATGGCGCTGGTGCACGATCCGGGGACAGTGCGGCAGGTGCATAGCGACTATATCGCCGCAGGCGCCGACGTCATCACGGCCAATAACTATGCCGTCGTGCCGAACCTGCTCGCACGGGTCGGGATGACGGATCGACTCGAGGAACTGACGCGACTGGCGTGCCAGCTTGCACTCGAGGCACGCGCAGCGAATAGCCGCCCGGCTGTTCGTGTCGCCGGTTCGCTGCCGCCGCTTGACACCACCTACCAGTCTGACCTCGTCGCGCCCGAACAGGATCTGTACGAGACTTACCTGCGCATCGCACGCGTGCTCGCGGCGGATGTCGACCTCGTCATCGCGGAAACGTTGACGACCGTACGGGAGGCGGTAGCAGCCGCGCGCGCCGCCGCAGAGGTTGGTCTGCCGCTGTGGGTATCGTGGAACCTGCGTCTCGACGCACCGCTCATCCGCGGCGGCGAGTCGCTGGAGCAGGGAATCGCGGCGCTGCAGTCGCTGCCCGTCGAGGGTTACATGGTGAATTGCGTGCCGACGGGACTCGTACGACCGGCGCTTGAACTCATGCGGCGCTGCACCGACCGGCCGCTTGGAGCCTATGCGAACAGCTGCGAGAAAGCCGCGGACCAGGCCGCACTCGACGCCACTGCCGTGCAGACCCTGTCACCGCAGCAGTACGTGGTCGCCAGCGAACGCTGGGTCGAGGCAGGTGCCACGTGGATCGGCGGCTGCTGCGATACCCGTCCGGAATACATCGCGGCGCTTGCGGCACGCTGGCATTGATACCGCTGCCCCTCGAGTGCCATTCTCCGTCTTCTGCACATCCCTGAACTCGCCCCGGAGTCCCGATGATCACCCTGACCGTCAATGGCGTGCGTCGAACCTTCGACGGCGACCCCACCATGCCGCTCCTCTGGTATCTGCGCGACGAGCTCGCGCTGACCGGCGCGAAGTACGGCTGCGGCGTCGCGCAGTGCGGTACCTGCACCGTGCACGTCGGAGGGAAACCCACCCGCGCCTGCCAGATGCCGATGGCGGACCTCGAGGACGCGACGGTTACCACGATCGAAGGACTCCACCCCACCGGTGAGCACCCGCTGCAGGTAGCCTGGCGCGAAATCGACGTGCCTCAGTGTGGCTTCTGTCAGCCCGGTCAGATCATGCAGGCCGCCGGATTACTGCAAAACACGCCGAAGCCGACCGATCAGCAGATCGACGCCGCGATGAATGGCAACCTCTGTCGCTGCGGCACCTATCCACGCATTCGCGCGGCGATCAAAGCCGCGGCGGAGAGAAGCTCATGAGCGCGAACGAATTCCTGCCGTGGGTGCGTCGCGCGGCGGCACCCAGTGCGCGGGTCGGGATGCCCGCCCCGGTCGCTGCAACCGCTGAAAACACCGATTCCCCGCATGGCCTGCAGCGCCGCACATTCATCCAGTTGCTCGGTATCGGCGGGCTGGTCATTGCCTTCGGACCCGGCGGCGCGCGCCGCCTCGACGCTGCCGCGCCTCTGCCGGCCACCGCAGCCAACCAGTGGTCGCCGCACGTCTATGTGCGCGTCGACGACGACGGCACCGTCACGATCATCTGCCACCGCTCGGAGATGGGCCAGGGCATCCGCACCACGATGCCGATGATCATTGCCGACGAGATGGAAGCCGACTGGGCCAGGTGTCGCGTCGAGCAGGCGGTGGGAGACCCCAGGTACGGCTCACAGAACACGGACGGCTCGACGAGCATCCGCGACTTCCTGCACAAGTACCGGGAGGCCGGTGCAACGACACGCGCGCTGCTGGAGGCCGCAGCGGCCAGTCAGTGGAACGTGGACGTTGCCGAAGTCTTCGCCCGGCAGCACGAGGTCGTGCACCGTCCGACCGCGCGCACGAAGTCGTTCGGCGAGCTCGTCGCGACCGCGCGCACGATTGCGATGCCCGCGACGACGAGCGTTCGCATCAAGCGCCCCGACGAGCGGCGATGGCAGGGCAAGACGATGCCGTCGATCGACCTGGTGCCGATGACCACCGGCACGGCCGTCTACGGCGCCGACGTCACGCTGCCCGGCATGAAGGTGGCCGCCATCGCACGGCCCCCGGTCTGGGGCGGCAAGGTCGTGAGTGTCGACGACGGCGAGGCACGCAAAGTGCCCGGCGTCGAGCGCATCGTGCGCATTCCAGAGACGCCGATCCCCGGCGCTTTTTTCCCACTCGGTGGCGTCGCCGTGATCGCGAAGAATACCTGGGCGGCGTTGCGCGGGCGCGATGCGCTCAAGATCACCTGGGACGCGGGGCCGAACGGATCACACGACTCGAGGTCGTACAGGTCGACGCTCGAGGCAAGTGTCCGCGCGCCTGGCAAGCCGGGCCGCACGAACGGCGATGCGGCTGCCGCTCTCGAAGCGGCAGCGCGCAAGGTGAGCGCCGAATACCACGTCCCGTACCTGTCGCACGCGCAGATGGAGCCGCTGGCGGCGGTCGCTCGCGTGCAGCATGGCAAGGTCGAAGCCTGGGCCCCGACGCAGTCGCCCAATGATGCGCGCAACACGATCGCCGAGTACCTCAAGGTCGACGCAGCGAACGTCACCGTCCATGTCACGTTGCTCGGAGGCGCCTTCGGTCGCAAGTCCAAGCCGGACTTCATCTGCGAGGCTGCCTTCCTCGCACGCGAGACCGGGGCGCCTGTGCGCGTGCAGTGGAGCCGCGAAGACGACATGCGGCACTCGTACTATCACGCCATCGCCGCGCACCGACTGGAGGCCGCACTCGATGCTGCGGGCAAAGTCACCGCCTGGCTGCATCGGTCGGCGTACCCGTCGATCAGCGCAACCTTCGCTCCGAACGTGGCCGGCCCCACGCCGGACGAACTGACCAACGGCGCCAGCGACGTCCCCTGGGACGTGCCCAACATGAGCGTCGAAGTCTGCCCCGCCGTAGCGCACGCGCGCATCGGCTGGTACCGCAGCGTGAACGCGATCCATCACGGGTTCGCGATCGGTTCGTTCGTCGATGAACTCGCTCGTGCCGCCGGCGCGGATCCGGCAGCCTTCCTGCTGGACCTCATCGGCCCGGATCGCAAGGTCGACCTGTCCAAGGCCGGGCTCGTCGGTCCGGGCGAAACCTATTACGGCGCGCCGTGGGGGGACCATCCGCTCGACACCGCTCGTGCGCGTCGCGTGGTCGAGTCGGTCAAGCAGCGCAGCGGCTGGAGCACACCGCTGCCGCGCGGCCGCGGTCGCGGCATCGCGGTGCATCGCAGCTTCCTCGCGTACGTTGCGATGGTCGTCGAGGTCGAGGTGAGCCCGGACGGAACGGTGCTCGTGCCACGCGCCACCGTCGCAGTCGACGCCGGCTTCGTCGCCAATCCCGACCGCGCCAGGGCACAGATGGAAGGCGCGCTCATCATGGCCATGAGTAACACGCTCCACAGCGAGATCACCTTCGCCGAAGGCAGGGTCGAACAGTCGAACTACAGCGACTACCGGGTCGCTCGCATGCGGGCGTCGCCTCACGTCGTCGACGTACACATCATCGAGAGCGAGGCATTGCCGGGTGGCATCGGCGAGCCAGGCGTACCACCGGCGGGTGCAGCGATCGCGAATGCAATTTTCGCGGCGACCGGAGTGCGCGTGCGCGAACTGCCGGTGGGGCGTCAGCTCGATGGCTGGGAAACCAGGGTGGCCGCGGGGTAAAGATCTCGGGCTGCCGTGCTACGGAGCGGCGCCCATCAGCCTCCTGGCGAAGTACGTGTACTCGAGCGCGATCCGGTACGCGAGCTGGTCCTGGTTCGCCGTGCCACCGTGACCGCCTTCCATGTTCTCGTAGTAGAAGTAGTCACGCCCGAACGACTTCAACCTGGCCGCCGCCTTGCGCGCGTGACCCGGATGAACCCGATCGTCCTTGGTCGAGGTGTAGTAGAAGACCGGCGGATAGGCGACGTCGGCGCGCAGGTTCTGGTACGGCGACCACTGCGACATGTACGACCAGTCGGTCGTGTCCGGATCGCCGTACTCCGCGACCCACGAAGCGCCTGCGCCGAGCCTGGTATAGCGCTGCATATCCAGCAGCGGCACGCCGTTGACGATGGCCGCGTACAGATCGGGCCGCTGGTTCATGACCACGCCCATCAGCAAGCCGCCATTCGAACGGCCGATGGCGCCAAGCTTGCCCTTCGACGTCACGCCCGTCCGGATCAGGTCTTCCGAAACCGCAATGAAGTCGTCGAAGACCTGCTGCCGGTTCCCCTTCAGACCCGCATCGTGCCACCGCGGGCCGTACTCCGATCCGCCGCGGATGTTGGAGAGCACGAGCACGCCGCCGCGTGACACCCAGAGCTTGCCCGCGAGCGCGCCATGCTGCGGCCGCGACGGGTCTTCGTAGTAGACAGGCAGCGTGGCCGCGAGGAAGCCGCCATAGGCGTACTGCACCGTCGGCGCGTTGCCTCGGGCGAGCACCGACTTCTGGCCCATCACGAAGTACGGAATCTTCGTGCCATCCGTCGACGTCGCAAACCGCTGCTCGACGACGACGTCCGTCGCGTCGTAGGCCGCTGGCGTCGTAAAGATCTGTTCGACTGCACCGTTCGCGCTCGCGTAGTAGAGCGTGAGTGGCGAGGTCAGGCTTTCGAACGAAAGCATCGCGTCGTCGGTGCCGCCGCCAGCGGAAGCGATCTTCAGCACCCCGTTCGCGGGCAGCGCAATCGGGGTGGCCCGCCACTCGCCTTGCGGCGTGCGCACGACACGCACTGCCTTGCCGGAAACGTTCTCGAGGTACTGCACCACCAGGCCAGTCTTACCGACTGCCACGGTCTCGATCGACTGTGTGTCGTTCGCGGCGAACACGGGCTCGGCGGTACCCAGTTTCAGGTCATACGCGACGACCGAGCCCTGGCCGTACACCTTGCCCTGGTGAGTCCACGCTTCCCGCAAGGTGAAAATGGCGCGCCCGTCCAGCACACCCTCGATAGTCGACTGCAGCGGCAGCGGCAGCTTCGAAGGCACGCCCAGGCCCGGTGCGTAGTGATATTCCGCCTCGAAAAACGATACTGCGCGCACGACGAAAGGCTGCGCACCACCGTCCTGGTCGACGAAGGTGCGGACCGCGACGTCCTCCTTGCTGCCTTCGAAAAGCGTGGCTGCCGCGGCCAGTGGCTTACCGCGCCGCCATACCTTCACGATGCGCGGATAGCCCGAGTCCGTCAGCGTCCCGGCGCCCCAGTTCGTCCCCACGACGAGCGTGTCGGCGTCGACCCACGCCACGTCGGACTTGGCTTCGGGCAGGGCGAACCCGTTTTTCACAAACGCCCGGGCCGTCGTGTCGAATTCACGCCAGGTCGACGAGTCGCTGCCGCCGCGAGACATCTCGACCATGCACAGCCGGTATTCAGGCGACAGGCAGACGACCTGACCGTTGATCCAGTTTTCGCCTTCGTCCTTTGCCAGCTGATCGAAATCGATCAGTGTTTCCCACGCCGGCTTGCCCGTGCGATAGCTGGCGACGCTGGCCCGGCGCCACACCCCGCGCACGTGCCTGTCGTCCTGCCAGAAGTTGTAGACGGCGCCATTGTGAATCGAGCCGGTCGGAATGCGCGTCGGTGACGTCAGGATCGAGCGCGCCTCCGCGCGCATCTGTGCAAACCGCGGATCGCCCTCGAGGACGGGCAGCGCGCGGGCATTCTCGGCACGTGCCCAGTCGAGCGCCTTCGCGCCTTCGATTTCCTCAAGCCAGCCGAACGGATCCGCGGGCTGCTCAGCCAGCAACGGCGCTGCGATCAGGACGGCCGCCGATACGGCCAGGGCAAATTTCATGCACACCAGGTCGACTCCTCCAGCAGCAGGCGCTTCGACCGGCGCCACGCGCGTCAGTTCAATGGCGAATCAATCAGTCCCAGAGCGAGACCATGTGACCAATGTCGGGCGCCACCCGGCCCGCATGGACTTCGCTCCACGTCGCCGTCGCGGCCGCGGTGCCGGTCGAATGCTGCACGTGCAGCCAACTGGAACTCCAGGCGACGAAGCCGCTGAGTGCCTTGACGACTCGTTCCTGGTAGCCGCGCGGACCCCAGTCCTGCACGCGCTTCTTGACCTGCGTCGGTGCGAAGAAAAACTCCGGCTTCGGCCCGGGCATGCCCGGTACGCGTGCGGGAGCCTCGTGATGGCTGCGGCCAATGGCCATCGAATGCCGCAGCTGTTCGCCGAAGTGCGAGTGGACCGCTGCCAGCACGGGTCCGCTGCCGGCCATGTCGATCGATACGAGCGGCACGCTCCGCGGAATGGCCGCCACGTCGTCATAGGTGACCACTTCGTCATAGCAACCGAGCGCATGCGTGAACGCATGGTTGCGCGGCGAGGTCACGCCGATGACTTCGATGCCGGCACGGGTATCTGCACAGTGCGCAAAGCCGATCGCCGTCTTGCTCGATGCAGACAACACCAGCACGCGTCGTGCGCCGAACCAGTCGTTGTCGGCGAAGTAATCCTCGGCCAGCCAACCCGTGAGGAATAGTCCGCGCAGCAGCGCATGGCGATCCTCGGCGTCGGTCCCTGCCTGGTAGAGCATGTCGCGGGTCGTCACCGTGTAGGCTCGGTACACGGGAGCATGAGCGGCTCGATGCGGCCCCTCGTCACGCAACCCGTCCGTAGTCGGCGTGACGGTCATGTCGACGTACCGTGCCATCGGGTACCAGCCGTAGTAACGACCGCCGGTTGACACGTCGGGGTGCCGTGACTCGACCACCTCCGCCCAGCCCATGGCCGGCACACAACCCCAGCCCGGCTCACCGGTCGGAAAGAAATCCCAGTAGCCGAGCAAGTCGCCGGTCGTGGCGTAGGTCACCGTGTTTGCAGTGAGCGCAAAACGCTCTACCCGAAAGCGCACCTGGCCCGGGGCGAGGGGCAGCATCTCCGCCTCGATCACTCTTGTTGCGCCGTGCGAGCCGCGGTTGACCTGCAGCGTGACGTTCCGTGATGTCATCTTGGCGTCCCCCGGTTGGAAGGGGACTATAGCCGACGACGGCCGGCCCGGGCGGCCTCGTGCAGTAGCTTAAGACGAGCCGCCCTTGGATAATCCTCGGTTCGCCAATCGAGCGAGACAAGGAGCCCCCACGCCGGGCCCCGCGGGAGAAGCTGGATGAGACCGACGCTGAACGTCATCAGCCCCGAGTTGTGCGCCAAGGTGGTCACGGAGGCCAAGCGCATCCTCGCCGAAACCGGCATCGACATCCGCGGCCCCGGGATGCGCAAGCGCCTGCTCGACCACGGGTTGAAAACCACGGCGGACGGCACCCGCGTCCTGTTCCCACCCGAAATCGTCGACCGCGCGATCGCGACGGCCCCCAGGTCGTTCACGCTCTATGACCGTGAAGGCCAGCCCCACGCGGAGCTGGGCGGCAACAACGTCCACTACGTGCCCGGCTCGAGCGGCCTGAAGATTCTCGATCACCGCACCGGCGAGACACGCCTCTCGAACTCGACCGACTTCATCGAATATGCCCGGCTCTGCGACGGACTCGAGCACATCGCCTACCTGGCGACCGCATTCTCGACCAACCAGGACATCGAGTCGCAGGTGTCGGACGCGTGGCGCCTGTACATGCTGCTCACGACGTCGAAAAAGCCGATGGTCTCCGGAGCGTTCACCGAACACGGCGTGCCGCGCATGCGCGACATGATGCAGCTGTTTCGCCGCGACCGGGCCGAGCTGATCGCGAAGCCGCTGTCGATCTTCACGATCACCGCGACGGGTAACTTCCGCTACGGCGAGGATTCGTGCCAGAACATGCTCGACTGCGTCGAGGCCGGCATCCCCGTCGAGATCGTGCCCGTCACGCTGATGGGACTGATTGCGCCGGTGACGCTCGTGGGCGCGCTGGTGTTCCACGTGGCCGACGTGCTGACCGGCATCACCATGGCGCAGATCGTCCGCCCCGGCGCGCCCGTGCTGTTCGGTGGTGCCCCGGCGACGTTCCACATGAAGTCCGCGAGTTCGCCGATGGCGGCCATCGAGGCGCAGCACCTCAACGTCGCGTACGTCGCGGTCGCCAAGTCGCTTGGCCTGCCGACGCAGGCGTACATGGCGCTCAGCGACGGCAAGTCACTCGACGCGCAGGCCGGCGGCGAGACGTTCAGCAGCGCACTGCTGGCGGCGATCGCCGGCGTCAATTCAGTCTCCGGCCCGGGCATGCTCGATTTCGTGCTCACGTTCAGCCTGCCGAAGCTGGTGTTCGACAATGAAGT
>JAABQQ010000246.1 GCA_011391405.1 Gammaproteobacteria bacterium | reverse complement strand
GTCGACGTGAAATCACGCCCCGAAGCAGAGAATCAAGCCTGCGAATCAGCGTTCGAGCTGCACCGCCGCCATCGCCGCGCCGACGATACCGGCATCGTTACCGAACGCGGCCGGCACGATTTCCGCCCGGCTGCTGAGTAACGACCCGAAATGCTGCCAGTTCTCGGTGACTCCGCCCCCAATCACGAACACGTCGGGCCACAGCAGCGAATGGTAGGCCTCCAGTACCTCGTTGACCGCGGCCGCCCACTCCACCCAGTCGAGATCAAGGTCGGCGCGGACTTTCGCGGAGGCGCGATGCTCTGCCTCCTTGCCCCGCACTTCGAGGTGACCGAGTTCCGTGTTCGGCAGCAGGCGCCCGTCCACGAACAGCGCCGTGCCGATGCCCGTGCCGAGCGTAATCACCATCACCGTGCCTGCGCGATCGCGACCCGCGCCGAGCGTCATCTCCGCGATGCCCGCCGCATCGGCATCGTTCAGGAACGCGACCGGCCGCTGCAACCGCGCCTGCATGTGGGCCTGCACGTTCATGCCGATCCAGCGCGTGTCGATGTTCGCAGCGGTCCACGCCACGCCCTGCTTGGCGACGGCCGGGAACGCGAGCCCCACCGGACCGGACGACGGCAGGTCACGCGCCATCGCGACCAGCAACTCGAGAACGGCCTCGGGGGCCGCGCCCGCTGGCGTGGCGCGCCGCAGGGCCTCGCCCATGACCAGCCCCGATTCGATGTGCACCAGCCCAGCCTTGACGAACGAGCCGCCAACGTCGAACGCCAGCCGCAGCGAGAGGTCCCTCTCTTTCACATCGATTTCCTCATGCAGGCAACGGGTATCGGAGCAGGAATCGAACCTGTGCTGGCCGCGTCAACCTTTTTTCACGCTCTCGATCATCTGCTGGTTCGCCGCGAGCGCCATCTGCGCATCGCGCTCCTTCTGCTTCTGCTGCCGCGACATCATGATTCCCGCGATCGCCACGCCCACCGCGACGATCGCCACCAGGATCGTTGCCAGCGCATTGATGTCCGGGCTCACGCCGAGGCGCACCTTCGAGAAGATGACCATCGGCAGCGTGCTCGAACCGGGACCTGCGACGAAGCTCGTGATCACGAGATCGTCGAGCGAGAGCGTGAAGGCGAGCAGCCAGCCCGACATCAGCGCCGGGGCGATGATCGGCAACGTGATCAGGAAGAAGACCTTGTGCGGCCGCGCGCCGAGGTCCATCGCCGCCTCTTCCAGCGAATCGTCCATCTGCGACAGCCGGGACTGCACCACGACCGTGACGAATGCCATCGTCAGCGTGATGTGCGAAATGACGATCGTGGTAATGCCACGCCCGGCTGGCCAACCGATGATCTGCTCCATCGTCACGAACAGCAGGAGCAGCGACAGGCCCGTGATGACCTCAGGCATGACGAGTGGCGCGGTCGTGAGGCCCGAGAGCAGCGTGCGGCCTTTGAACGGACCGAAACGCGCGAGCACCAGTCCGGCGAGCGTCCCCAGCACGACCGCGAGCGTCGCCGAAATCGCCGCAACCTTCAGGCTCAGGAAGGCTGCATTCAGGATCTGGTCGTTTTGCAGCAGCGCCCCGTACCACTTGGTCGAGAAGCCGCCCCAGACGGTGACCAGACGCGAACTGTTGAACGAATAAACGATCAGCGAAACGATCGGGATGTACAGGAACGCGAATCCCAGGATCAGGACGAGCGTACGGAACAGGTTGCGACCCTGGTTCATCGGTGCACCCCGCCCGCTTCGGCATCCTGTGCGCGCTGGAAATACATCATCGGTATGACCAGGAACAACAGCAGCACGATGGCCACCGCACTCGCGACCGGCCAGTCACGGTTGTTGAAGAACTCGGTCCACAGCACTTTGCCGATCATGAGCATGCCCGGATCGCCGAGCAGAGACGGGATGACGAACTCGCCGACTGCCGGAATGAAAACGAGCAGGCAGCCCGCCCGCACGCCGGGCAATGACAACGGCAGCGTCACTTTCAGGAATCCCTGCCAGGGCCTGCAGCCGAGGTCAGCCGCAGCCTCGAGCAGGGTCAGGTCCATCTTTTCGAGGTTGGCGTACAGCGGCAGGATCATGAACGGCAGGTACGAATACACGATGCCGACGTAGACGGCGAAGTCCGTCTGCAGCATCTGGATGGGCTGGTCGATCGCGCCGATCCAGATCAGGAAGTTGTTGAGCAACCCGTTGTTCTTCAGGATGCCGATCCACGCGTACACGCGCAGCAGGAACGAGGTCCAGAACGGCAGCACGATGAGCAGCATCAGGATGTTGCGCGCCGACGGATTACTGCGGGCGATGGCATAGGCGATCGGGTAGCCAAGCAGCAGGCAGAAAAACGTCGAGACGCTGGCGACCCAGATCGAGTTCAGGTACGCCTTCCAGTAGAGATCATCCTCAACGAGAAACGCGAAATTGCCGAGATTGAGCTTGATCTGCAGGACCTTGTCGCCGGCCCAGTGCAGCAACGGCTCGTACGGCGGCATTGCGATCTGGCTGGTCGAAAAGCTGATCTTCAGCACGATCACGAACGGGATCAGGAAGAACAGCAGCAGCCACAGATAGGGGACGGCGGTGACGACCGAGCGCCCGTCCAGCCCCAGTCGCTTGAGCACGGACTTCACTTCGTCACCACCACGGGGCTTTCCGGGTACCACTGCAGGTACACGCGCTCCTCCCAGGTGATGCGGTCCTCGGCGTGGCGGTAGATGTTCGGTTGCGTGACGCGCACGACCTTGCCGGAATCGAGCCGCAGCAGGTAGATGGACATGTCGCCCATGTAGGCAATGTCTCGCACGACGGCCGAGGCCCAGTTGTCCGTGGCATCAGGCTTCTCGCGGCTGATCGTGATTTTCTCGGGCCGGATCGCCGCCCAGACCGTCGCGCCCGGCGCGGAACTCACGCCGTGGTCTACGTAGATCGGCGCTTCGAGGTCGTCGCAGCCGATGCGCACGTAGGACGGCTCGTCTTCGACCAGGCGGCCCTCGAAGGTATTGACCGAGCCGATGAACTCCGACACGAACCGCGAGTTCGGGTACTCGTAGATCTCGCTCGGCGTTCCCACCTGCACGATCTCGCCGTGGTTCATCAGGCCAATGCGCGTCGACAGCGTCATCGCCTCTTCCTGATCGTGCGTGACGACCACGAAGGTGACGCCGAGCGTCTCCTGGATGTTGATCAGTTCGAACTGCGTGTGCTCGCGCAGCTTCTTGTCGAGCGCGGCGAGCGGCTCGTCGAGCAGCAGCAGCTTCGGTTTCTTGACGAGCGAGCGCGCCAGCGCCACGCGCTGCCGCTGGCCGCCCGACAACTGGTGCGGCTTGCGCTTCGCGAACTGGCCGAGCTTCACCAGGTTCAGCATGTCGTTGACACGGTTCTCGATCTCGCCTTTCTGCAGCCGCTCCTGCTTCAGGCCGAACGCGACGTTCTGCTCGACCGTCATGTGCGGGAAGATCGCGTACGACTGGAACATCATGTTCACGGGCCGCTCGTACGGCGGGATCGACGTCATGTCCACGCCGTCGATGAAGATCCTGCCGGAAGTGGGCCGCTCAAAACCCGCGAGCATGCGCAGCAGCGTCGTCTTGCCGCACCCCGACGCGCCCAGCAGGCAGAAGATTTCCTTCTTGAAGATGCTGAGCGAGACGTCGTCCACGGCGATGAAGTCGCCGAATTTCTTGGTGACTTTCTCGATCCGCACGTAGGGCTTCGCGTCAGGGTCCGTCCAGGGCTCGAATTTCTGCTGGGTCGCGCGCGGTGAAGTGGCCATGGTGTCTCTTTGTGTAGATCAGCGTCCCGTCACGAAGCGCGTCCAGCTGCGGTTGAGCGCACGCGTGAACTCGGCAGACTTTGCCAGGCTCGGCTGCAGTCGCGCCGCGACTTCAGGCGTCGGGTAGATGCTGGTGTCGTTGCGCAGGTCGGCGTTGACCAGCGGCGTCGCCGCCTTGTTGGCGTTGGCGTAGTTGACGAAGTCGGAGTTCTTCGCCGCGACTGCTGGCTGCAGCAGGTACTCGATGAACTGGTGCGCCGCGTCCTTGTGCGCCGCATCGGCTGGAATCGCCAGCGTGTCGAACCACATCAGCGCACCTTCCTGCGGAATAGAGTAGCCGATGTCGAGCGGCTTGCCGGCTTCCTCGGCGCGGTCGCGGGCCTGCAGCACGTCGCCGCTGTAACCGACGACGATGCAGAGTTCGCCGTTCGCGAGCTGGTCGATGTACTGCGAGCTGTGGATGGTGCGGAGGTAAGGGCGGATTTTCAGCAGCAGGTCTTCGGCCGCCTTGAGGTCGGCTGCGGATTCGCTGTTGGGATCCTTGCCGAGGTACAGCAGGGCCGTGCCGACCATGTCGGTCGGGTCGTCGAGCATCGACACGCCGCAGTCCTTGAATTTCGCCAGCACGGCCGGATCGAAAATCAGCTTCCAGCTGTCGACCGGCGCATCCGGCATGATCGCCTTGACCTTCGCGCGGTCGTAACCGATGCCGGTCGTGCCCCACATGTAGACGACCGAATGTACATTGCCCGGATCATGGCGCGCCGCACGTGCGGCCAGGTCGGGATCGCTGTTGACGAGACCAGGCAGCTTCGACTTGTCGAGCGGCGAGAAAACGCCTGCCTGCACCTGGCGCTGGAGGAAATACGCGCTGGGCACGACGACGTCGTAGCCGGAGTTTCCCGTCAGGAGCTTGGTCTCGAGCACCTCGTTCGAGTCGAAAACGTCGTAACGGACCTTGATCCCGGTGGCCTGCTCGAACCCCTTGATGACCTCGGGATCGATGTAGTCGGACCAGTTGTAGACGTTGACCACCTGCTCCGTGCCGGCCGGTGCAACGTCAGCTGCGGGCGACTCATCGGTGGCGGCCTGCCTGGACTTGCCGCAGGCGGACAGGAGTACCGACAGTGCGGCAACGGCAACAGCGTGCTTCAGCAGGCTCTTCATGAGGTCTCCCTGGGTCGTCGCTCACCGCCACCCTCCCCGCGCGGCCGGCGTGCTCCCGGTTATAGCTCAGGCACCCGGTAAAGTCAGCCTCGCCCTGAAACCAGAACGGGGCGGCCGGACTGGTATCCGACCGCCCCGCGGGTGGCGTGTGTGCCGGGCGTGCTTACTTGCCCGTCGTGAACCGCGTCCAGGAGCGATTCAGCAGGCGGGTGAATTCAGGTGTCTCGGCAAGGTCGGGAAACAGCTTGGCCTTCACTTCCGCCGACGGGTAGATGCCCGGATCGTTCCTGACGGTCTCGGAAATCAGCGGCAGCGACGCGATATTGCCGTTCGCGTAGTTGATGAAGTCCGAGTTCTTGGCCGCCACGTCCGGACGCATCATGTAGTTGATGAACGCGTGCGCATTGTCCGGGCGCTTGGCATCGGCAGGGATCGCGTACATGTCGAACCAGATGATCGTGCCTTCCTTCGGTACGCTGTACTTGATCACGTTGCCCTGGCCGGCCTCGGCGGCGCGGTCACGCGCCTGCAGCACGTCACCGCTCCAGCCCACCGCGAGGCACAGCTCGCCGTTCGCCAGCGCATCGATGTAGTTGGAGCTGTGGATCATGCGGATGTACGGACGAATCTTGAGCAGCAGGTCTTCTGCGGCCTTGAGGTCGGCCTCGTTCTGGCTGTTCGGGTCCTTGCCGAGATACGCCAGCGCGACGCCGACCATCTCGCTCGGCGCGTCGAGCACGGAGATGCCGCAATCCTTGAACTTGGCGGCCCACTTCGGATCGAGCACGATCTGCCAGCTGTCCACCGGCGCATTCGGGTCGATCTTCATGATCTTGCCCTCGTTGTAGCCGATGCCGTCGGTGCCCCACATGTGGTTCACGGCATGCTCGTTGCCCGGGTCGTGCAGGGCGACGCGTTGCAGGACCTCCGGGTCGAGGTTGCCCCAGTTCGTGAGCTTGTCGCGGTCGAGCTTGCGGAACACGCCCGCCTTGATCTGGCGCTCCATGAAGGACGCCGACGGCACGACGACGTCATAGCCGGTATTGCCCGCCAGCAGCTTGGTCTCCAGCACTTCGTTGCTGTCGAAGACGTCGTAGTTGACCTTGATGCCGGTCTCGGCGGTGAACGCCTCGAGCATCGCCGGATCGATGTAGTCCGACCAGTTGTAGACGTTGACGACCTTTTCTTCGGTCGACACCGGCGCGGCAGCGGCGGGGGTAGCGGCGGTCTCGGCGGCCGGAGGAGCTGCCTCCTTCTTGCCGCAACCCACGAGGGCGGTGACGACGACCAGGCTCAATAACCCGGCACGGATGTTGATGCTCATCTTGGACATACCCCTGTGCTTGCTTTGAAGCGCACCTGATGGCGCGAATGTTGCTGTATAGCGAAGATTTTTTTCCGTGGCTAGGGGCAACGCGCCGCTGCACCTACAGGCGACCTTCCGCGCGGCAGCGGGCGTACGTCAGGTCGAGGCAGCGCCACGCCTTCTCGGCGAGCTCGTCGATCTGCTCGCGGCTGATCACCAGCGGCGGCGAAATGATCATCGTGTCGCGGACCGCGCGCATGATCAGGCCATTCTCGAAGCAGAAGTCGCGGCAGATCGTGCCGACCTCGCCGCGGTTGTCGAAAAACGTCCGCGTGCCCTTGTCCTTGACCAATTCTAAAGCGCCGATCAGGCCGACCGATCGTGCCTCGCCCACCAGCGGGTGCTCCGAAATGTCGCGCCACTTCCTCGCCAGGTAAGGGCCGGTTTCGTCGCGCGTGCGCGGCACCAGGTTTTCCTGCTGGATCAGCGTCAGGTTGACGCTGGCGACGGCGCAGGCCGCCGGATGGCCCGAGTAGGTGAAGCCGTGGGCGAACTCGCCGCCCTGGTCGATGATCACGTCGGCCACCCGGTCCGCGACCATGACGCCACCGATCGGCAGGTAGCCCGACGACAGGCCCTTGGCGATCGTCATGAGGTCGGGCTTGATGCCGAAGAGGTTCGAGCCGAACCAGTGACCCGTGCGGCCAAAGCCGCAGATGACCTCGTCCGCGACCAGCAGGATGCCGTAACGGTCGCAGATCTTCTGGATTTCGGGCCAATAGGTGTCCGGCGGGATGATCACGCCGCCAGCCCCCTGGATCGGCTCGCCGATGAAGGCCGCGATCTTCTGCGGACCCAGTTCGAGGATCTTCTGCTCGAGCGTGTGCGCGACCTTCAAACCGAATTCGGCCGGGCTCAGCCTGCCGCCCTCGCCGTACCAGTACGGCTGCGGGATGTGGACGATGTCGGGGATCGGCAATCCGCCCTGCTCGTGCATGAACCCCATGCCACCGAGGCTCGCCCCGGCCATCGTGCTGCCGTGGTACGCGTTCTGCCGGCTGATGATGACCTTGCGTTCCGGCTGCCCCAGCAGGTCCCAGTAGCGGCGCACGAGTCGCACGACCGTGTCGTTGCCTTCCGAACCCGAGCCGGTGAAGAACACGCGGTTGAACTGCGGCGGGGTCAGGTCGACCAGCTGCTTCGCCAATTCGATGGCCGGCGGGTGGGCCGTCTGGAAGAAGCTGTTGTAGTACGGCAGCTCGAGCAGCTGATGGTACGCGGCCTCGGCGAGTTCCTTGCGCCCGTACCCCAGGTTGACGCACCAGAGGCCCGCCATGCCGTCGAGCATGCGGTTGCCTTCGGAGTCATACAGGTACACGCCCTCGGCTTTGACGATGACCCGCGAACCTTTCGCGTGCAGGTTCTTGTAGTCCGTAAACGGATGCAGGTAGTGCTGGCGGTCCAGCTCCTGCCATTGGGCCGTGGTGCGGTCCGCGATGTAGGGCGTCGGTTTCATGGAGAACAGTGTCCGTTATCGGGCAAAGGGGTTAGGGGATAGGGGTTAGGGGTTAGTCGGAGAAGACGTATCCCCTGACCCCTTGCCTCAGACATTCAGCAAAAGATGCTCTCGCTCCCAGCTGCTGATGACCTGCAGGAACGTATCCTGCTCGCTTTCCTTCACCGCGGTGTAGGCCAGCACGAAGCGGTCGCCGAGCGTGTCGATCAGCGTCCGGCAATCGCGCAGCAGTCGCACGGATTCTTCCAGGCTGCGCGGCAGGTTGAACGGCAGGTCGTACGCGCTGCCGGCGACGGGCTCCGACGGCTTCAGGCCCTCCAGCATGCCGAGGTAGCCGCAGGCCAACGACGCCGCGAGCGCGAGGTACGGATTCGCATCGGCCCCGGCGAGTCGGTTTTCGACGCGACGGTTGTCCGGGTTCGAGATCGGCACGCGCAGGCCGGCGGTGCGGTTGTCGTAACCCCATTGCGTGTTGATGGGCGCGAGGTGCCGCAGGATGATCCGGCGGAACGAATTCACGTTCGGCGCGAACAGCGCCATCGCCTGCGGCAGGTACTTCTGCAGGCCGGCGATGTGCGAGAAGAACAGCTGGGTCGGGTTGCCGTCCTTGTCGCTGAACACGTTCTTGCCGGTCTTCGCGTCCACGATGCTCTGGTGGATGTGCATCGCGCTGCCCGGCTCGCGCGCCATCGGCTTCGCCATGAACGTCGCGTACATCTTGTGGCGGAAAGCCGCTTCACGCGCCGTGCGCTTGAACATGAACACCTGGTCCGCCAGCGACATCGCGTCGCCATGGATCAGGTTGATTTCCATCTGCGCGGCGCCGTCTTCGTGGATCAGCGTGTCAATCTCGATTTCCTGCGCTTCGCAGAACGCATAGATGTCGTCGAACAGCGGATCAAATTCGTTGACCGCGGCGATGCTGTACGACTGGCGACCGATTTCCGGCCGGCCTGAGCGGCCCACCGGCGGCTTGAGCGGATAGTCGGCGTCAATGTTCGGCTCGACCAGGTAGAACTCCAGTTCCGGCGCGACGATCGGCTTCCAGCCCTTCTGCGCATACAGGTCGAGGATGCGACGCAGCACATAACGCGGCGCCATCGTCACCGGACGGCCGTCCGAGTAAAAACTGTCGTGAATGACCTGCGCGGTCGGTTCGGCCGCCCACGGCACCACTCGCGTCGTGTTCGGGTCGGCCTTCAGCACGATGTCGATTTCCGACGGGTTGATGGCCCGGTCGTCGTCCGGGTAATCGCCCGTGACAGTCTGCAGGAAGATGCTCTCGGGCATGCGCATGCCCTCGTCTTCCGCGAACTTCATCGCGGGCATCACCTTGCCGCGCGCGATGCCTGCCATGTCGGGGACCACGGCCTCGACTTCCGAGATGCCGTGTTCCTTGAAAAACTGCTGGATCGGGGTGCTCATGAAAACTACTTCCGTGCGTTGATTTGTGCACGCGCCGCTGCGCCGAAAGCGGCGAACAAGGCGTGCGAAAACGGGTTCTTCAGGACTTGCCATTCCGGATGCCATTGCACCGCGAGCGCGAAGCCCGGTGCATTGCTGACGCGGAACGCTTCGATCAGCCCGTCCGGTGCACGGGCTTCGATTTCGAGATTGCGACCGAGCGTCTGCACGCCCTGGGAGTGGAGCGAATTGACGACGACGCGGTCCGAGCCCGCCAGACCGTGCAGATAACCGCCGCGCACGAGTTCGACCTCGTGCGCAGGCGCGTACTGGACATCCAGCGGCTGTTCCTTGTCTTCGCGGTGATCGCGCATGCCAGGCACGTCCTGCACCTTCTGCCAGAGCGTGCCGCCGAAGGCGACGTTCATCTCCTGGAAGCCGCGGCAGACCGCGAAGAGCGGGAGGCCCGCCGCGATGGCGCGCGGGATCAACGGCAGGGTCGTTTCGTCGCGATAGGGGTCGTGCAGCGTGTCCGGATCGCCGGCCGTCCCGGAGTACCGGTGCGGCTCGACGTTGGAAGGACTACCCGTCAGGAGAATGCCGTCCAGCTCGGACAGCAAGTCGTCGAGGTCGCGCTCACCCAGCGAGGGGATGAGGACCGGGGTCGCGTCGGCCGCGTCGGCCACGGCAGCGATGTACTTTTCCCCGACGCAGTGGAAGGGGTGCGGGCCCAGGATCCGGCGATCCGCGGGAATGCCGATCAATGGTTTGTGGCGAGCCACGTTTAAAATCCTAGACGGCTCTTGGGGGGCCATCATTCGGGGACGGTCCGGATTAAACCACAGCCACCCCCCTGCCGTCGCCGCGCACCGCAAAAAAACGGCCAAAAATCAGGCCAAACATGGACTTGGATCGATTATTGACAGCGGCTGCACGGCTTGCCGGCCAGCGCGACTAACGGCTATTCTCCTCGCTCCCGGACGGCGCAGCCGTCGCTAAATCCTAAACAACGGGTGCCTCATGCCGCAGTTTGCGGAATTCGGGCCGGCCGCTGCCTGGCTCAAACGTCATCCGCAGGTGCGCTGCGTCGATCTGCTGCTCGCCGACCTCATGGGTATTCCTCGCGGCAAGCGAGTCACTGCGGCCGAACTCGAAGGCGTGCACGGCTCAGGCCTGCTGCTGCCGGGCTCGATGTTCGCGCTCGACGTGCTCGGCGGCACCGTGCAGTCCACCGGCCTCGGCTTCGACGAAGGCGATGCCGATCGCGTGTGCCTGCCGATCGCAGGCACCCTCGTGCCGGTACCCTGGCTCGGCGCAGACATCGCGCAGATGCAGGTCAGCATGTACGAGCATGACCGCACGCCGTTCCACGGCGATCCGCGGCACGTGCTCGAAAGCGTCGTCGCGCGCTTCACCGCGCTCGGGCTGAAGCCCGTGATGGCCGTCGAACTCGAGTTCTACCTGGTCGACCGCGAACGCACGCCGGCAGGTCATGCGCAGCCGCCACGACAGCCGCTGACCGGCCGCCGCGAAGTGAAGACGCAGATCAACTCGATGCAGGAACTGGACGAGTACTCGGCCGTGCTCAGCGCGATCGCTGCGGCCGCGCGCGAACAGGAACTGCCTGTCGGCACCGTGCTCGCCGAATACGGTCCCGGCCAGTTCGAAGTGAACCTGCACCACGTCGACGATCCCCTGCTCGCGTGCGACCACGCGATCCGCCTCAAGCGGCTGGTGAAGGGCGTGGCGCTGCAGCACGGCATGGAAGCGACGTTCATGCCGAAGCCCTATCGCGACCACGCCGGCAGCGGCGCGCACCTGCACGTCAGTGTGCTCGACGCGCAGGGTCGCAACATTTTCGCAGCGGAAGATCCTGCGGGCAGTGAGCAACTGCGCCACGCGATCGGCGGCCTGGCCGCGACGATGAACGATGCGATCGCGATCTGTGCGCCGACGGCGAATTCCTACCGCCGCTTCCAGCCCGAAGCATACGTGCCACTCAATCCGAGCTGGTCGGTGAACAATCGCGGCGTCGCGTTCCGCGTGCCGCACGGCCCGCCCGCGAGCCGCCGGGTCGAGCACCGAATCGCCGGCGCCGACGCCAACCCGTACCTGCTCTCCGCGATCGTGCTCGCTGGCATGCACCTGGGGCTTACGCGCAAACTCGACCCGGGCCCCGTGCTGGCAGGCAACGCCTACCGTGACGCAACGCCGACGATTCCGCAGTCCTGGCCGGAAGCGCTCGGCGTGTTCGAACGCAGCGAGTTTGCACGGGAATACCTGGGCGAGCGCTTTGCGAGCCTGTATGCACAGACACGCCGCGGCGAGATGCAGGACTTCTACTCCTACGTGCCGGCCATCGATTACGACTGGTACCTGACCACGAGCTGAAGCCATGCCGGTCGAGCACATCGATTCGTACTACGCTGCTTCGGCGAATCCTGCGCCGAATCGCCCACCCCTGACCGGCGACGTCGCAGCCGACGTCTGCGTGGTGGGCGGCGGGATCGCGGGCTGTGCGACGGCGCTGTTCCTCGCCGAGCGCGGCTACCAGGTCGTGCTGCTCGAAGGCAATCGCATTGCGTTCGGCGCGTCGGGGCGCAGCGGCGGCCAGGCGATCGTCGGGTACGCGTGCAGCCAGGACAAGCTGGTGGCACAGGTAGGCCCCGCCGACGCGAAGAAGATGTTCGACATCTCGGTCGACGCGCTCGACCTGATCAAGGCACTGGTCGCGAGGCACCGTATCGATTGCGACCTGCACTGGGGACACCTGCACACCGCGATCAAGCCGCGGCAGGAAGCCGACCTGCGTGCGTACCAGGACGAACTGGTCGACAAGTACGATTATACGTCGACGCGATGGCTCGACCAGGCGGAACTCGGCGCGGTGCTGAACACCGATCGCTACATCGGCGGCCTGCGCGACGACCGCAGCGGTCACCTGCATCCGCTCAATTACACACTGGGACTCGCGGCGGCCGCCGAAGCGGCCGGCGTGACGATCCATGAACAGGCCATGGTCGTCGGCATCGAGCACGGCTCCACGGTGCGGGTGCGCACCGCCGCAGGCGCCTCGGTTCGCGCGAAGCATGTCGCGCTCTGTTGCAACGCCTTCATCGACGAGAAGATCTCGAAGAAGCTCCGCGACCGCATCATGCCGGTCGGCACGTACATCATCGCCACCGAACGGCTCGGGCAGGCGCGCATCGAATCTCTGCTGCGCGAGAACGTCGCCGTGTCCGACGTGAACTTCGTACTCGACTATTTCCGCCGCTCCGATGACCACCGCCTGCTGTTCGGCGGCCGCGTGAGCTACTCCGGCCGGGACGCGCTCAATACGGCGAAAGCGACGCGCGTGCGCATGCTGAAGGTCTTTCCGTCACTCGCCGACGCGAAGGTCGACTTCGCGTGGGGTGGCCACGTCGACATCACGATGAGCCGCGCGCCGGACTTCGGGCGTATCGCACCGAACGTGTATTACCTGCAGGGTTTCTCTGGACACGGCATCGCGTTGACTGGAATTGCGGGCCAGATGGTGGCCGAAACGATTGCGGGACAGGCCGAGCGCTTTGACCTCTTCTCCCGGCTCAAGCACCACGACTTCCCGGGCGGCCCCGCGTTGCGCATGCCGGGGCTCGTGCTGGCAATGCTCTGGTTCCGGTTGCAGGACCTGCGGTAGCAGCAGGGTAGCTGCGGTTTGCAGCGACCCACATGCAGGTGACGATGTAACGTGCCCTTGGCGGCCGCCAGTCAGTCCTCGCCGCCGGCAACGCTCGCTCCACTCGTGCACGTCTCGTGCACGACGACGCGGGCCAGCAACGGCAACACGGGCTTGAGTTGCCGCCAGATGTAACGCGCCAGGTTTTCGCTGGTCGGGTTCTCCAGCCCCGGCACGTCGTTAAGGTAGCGGTGATCGAGTCGCTGGAACAACGGCTCGAACGCCTGCTTGATCTCGGCAAAGTCCATGACCCACCCGAGACGGGAATCCACGGGGCCACTGACGTGCAATTCAACGCGGAAGGAATGCCCATGGACGCGCGCGCACTTGTGCCCCTCCGGGACGTTGGGCAGCCGGTGCGCGCTCTCGAGCGTGAAGGTCTTGAAGATTTCCACTGGCCGTCTTCCTCGTCACCGGTGCGTAAATGCGGCGATTTTCGGACGCAGCACGTAGCACACATGAATCCTGGAGTTGCGCGCGAAGTCTTCGGGGATCGTCGAGCGTGTAATGTCATCCACCTCGAAGTGGTCCAGCGTCGTGCCGTCGAGCTTGAATTTCTGGAAATTGTTCGAAAACACGATCGTGCCGCCGGGCGCCAGCAGTTTCGACGTGGTCGTGAGCAACCAGCCGTGATCCATCTGCACGTCGAACTCGCGCTGCATGCGCTTGGATCGGGAGTGCGTCGGCGGATCGATGAAAATGAGGTCGTAGGCCGGCGGTCGGATCTGCTGCGATTGCGCCTCGAGCCATGCCAGGCAATCCGCCTGGATGAACTCGTGCGACGGGCCCCGCAGTTCATTGAGATCGAGATTGCGCCAGGCCCAGTCGAGGTAGGTCTTCGACATATCGACGGTGGTCGAGGCGATCGCACCACCGCCCACCGCGTGGACGGTCGCCGCACCCGTGTACGCGAAGAGGTTCAGGAAGCGCTTTCCCTGCGCCCACTCGCCGAGTCGCATGCGTGTGATGCGGTGGTCCAGGAACAATCCGGTGTCGAGGTAGTCGGTGAAGTTGACGAGGAAGCGGTAGCGGCCTTCGCGGACGACGTGGAACTGCGCTTCTGCGTCGAGCTTTTCGTACTGCTCACCGGTCTTCTGCCGTTTGCGGACGCGCAGGAACATGCGCTCCGGCGCAATCTCCAGCACCGTTGGAATGGCAGCGAGCGCCTCGTCGCGGCGCGCACGCACCGACTCCTGCGCGATGCTCGACGGCGCCGCGTATTCCTGCACGCAAGCCCAGCGCTCATCGTTGCCATAGACGTCGATGGCGAACGCGTATTCGGGCATGTCGGCGTCGTAGACGCGGAAGCAGGCAACTTCGTTGCGACGCGCCCAGTCGGCGAGCTTCGAGTAATTCTTGCGCAGCCGGTTCGCGAACATCGACGAACCCGGGCGTTCGCGGGCGGCCTCGAGCCGCGCAGCACGCACTTGCACCGGGTCAGGCTCTTTCGCCGACTCGTCGAGGTGAAAGCGCAGCAGTCGGCATTCGATCGCGCCGTTGTAGAACGTGTGCGTGCGATACGCCCGCAGTCCCAGAGCGCGCCCCAGCGGTGGATCGCCGGTGAAGACACCCGCTTCCCAGCCCGGAAAGCAGCGCAGCAGCCTGTCGCCTAGATTCGCGTAGAGCGCTTCGATCTTTTCCGGATCACCGATGCGCACACCGTAGGGTGGATTCACCACGACGAGACCGGTTGCGTGAGTCGTCGCCGGCAGGTTCGAGAGATCGCGGCGATCGAACAGCAGGTGGTTGCCGAGCCCTGCACGGTTCGCGTTGGCGATCGCGGCGCGGATCGCAGTCTGGTCGCGATCGCTGCCGGCACAGCGCCCTCCTTCGAGCACCTCGAGCTTGCGGGCGTTCTCTGCGGCGGTACGCAAGGTGTGCCAGAGTTCCTCGTCGTGCTGCAGCCAGCGCTCGAAGCCGAACCGGCGCCGGAGCAATCCAGGCGCAATGCCCGCGGCGATCATCGCCGCCTCGATCACGAGCGTGCCCGAGCCGCACATCGGGTCGTAGAAAGCCGCGCCTTCTGCAGCCATCGTGGCCCAGCCTGATCGCAGCAGCAACGCGGCAGCGAGGTTCTCCTTGAGCGGCGCTTCGACGCCCGTCTGCCGGTAACCGCGCCGATGCAGCGGTTCGCCACTCAGGTCGATGCCGACGGTGACGCGCTCCCTGGCGAATCGAAGGCTCACGCGCAGGTCGGGCGAGGCCAGGTCGACGTTGGGCCGCTCACCGGTGTGCTCGCGCATCCGGTCCACGATCGCGTCCTTTGCGCGCAGCGCCGCGAACTGCGTGTGGCGCAACCAGCCCGGGGATTCGCCGACGACGCCGACCGCAAACGTTCCGTCCGAGCCCACGTGGCTCTCCCACGGCAATTCGAGCAGTCCGCGGTACATCACGTCGGGATCGCTGGCGTTGAGATCGGCGAGCGTCAGCAGCACGCGACTTGCGGTGCGTGCCTGCAGGCAGGCGGTGTAAGCGCTCGCCAGCGGCCCTTCGAAGCTCACGCCCGCCGGATGCTCACGCACGACGTCCACGCCAAACTGGCGCAGCTCGGTCGACAGCATGTCCGCCACGTTGAGCGGGCAAGCCGCAAAGAAGCGGTGGCGTTGTTCTGGTGTGGTTGTGTCGGTCAAGCGGAGTCCCGCCGCGCAGGAAACTGCATCAGGTCGCGGGGCCGCACGTCCTGCAACGCGCGCCCGATGATGCGATAGCTGTCCGCGTCGAACGCCGAATCACGGGCGGCGCACAGCAGGGCCTGCACTTCTTCCTCGTCGCGCGCCGTGCCCAGGTGGCGCCAGCGGTCGATCACGTGAATCTGCACGCCGGTCGCCGCGGGTGCGGGCTCACGGATGCCGATGGCGCCCGCAAACGGCCACGGCTTGAACTTCAGCGGCACCAGCGTCATCTGCAGCCTTGCATCGTGCAGTGCGCGCGGTTCCGTGCCGATGCAGGCACCGCGGCATTTCCTGACCTGGTAGGCGAAGCAGCTGCCTGCACCCGTTTCCAGGCCAAGCGTCTTCAGGCACAGCCCCGCCTCTCGCGCCTTGCCTTCGATTGCACGCCACGCGTCCTTCTCGGCGCGGAACGGCCCGAAGGCGGGATCGGCATCGAGGCCAGGATCCAAGTCTGCGATCGGCACGACCTCCGGCCGCAGGCCCTGCCCGTCCTGGCGCAGGCGAACGACGCAGTCGCCTGCGGTACGGCGCAGGCGGCGATTCGCTGTCGGTGAGAGTTCCTTCACCAGGCGCGACTCGAGCAGCAGCGCCCCGAGTTCACCTCCGGTCTCGATCCATTCCACCTGGCGGACCTGCTGCGTGAGCTTCGATTCCTTGCCGGAGCGGTGCTCGGCGGCGAAGTGATCGAACACGCGACTGCGGATGTTGCGGCTCTTGCCGACGTACAGCAGCGTCCCGCCTTCGCCACGGAACAAGTAAACGCCCGGACCTTCCGGCAGGTCGTCGGCGAGTTCCGGCGGCAGGTGCGGCGGCAATCGCGGCTCGCGCAGCGCATGAGTCACCGCACCGTGCATCGCGTCGATGCCACGCTGGCTCTCCATGGCCGCAATCAACGCGGGCAACACCTGCGCATCGCCGAGCGCGCGATGCCGCGCCATGCACGCGAGCCCGAAGCGTTCCATCAGCGTGTCGAGGTTGTGGCGTGCGTGCTCCGTATACAGCGCGCGCGACAGCTTCACGGTGCACAGCACCGGTGCGGCGAACT
>JAABQQ010000245.1 GCA_011391405.1 Gammaproteobacteria bacterium | reverse complement strand
CGCTTCCAGGCTGACTTGTACCGCCTGGCGCGCCGCGCGCTGGCCCGTGTCGGCGTCCATCGCGTCAGTGGCGGAGGGCGCTGCACGCAGCGTGAGGCAGCGGAATTCTTTTCCTTCCGGCGCGACGGCGGCCGGACCGGCCGCATGGCGACGCTGGCGTGGCTTACGCCCCGCGCCCGCACCGGTTCCCATGCAGGGCGCGTGCTAACCTGACCGGTATTCCCAGCCCGGCACGCAGCAGTACGACCCTTGAGTAGCCTGGTCCTGATCGTCGTGTTCACGGCGCTGAGCGGTGCGTTGAGCGCCCTCGCGGCCGGCGTGTTCCTGGCGCTCGATGCGCGCTGGCGCACGGCCATGCTGCCTCACCTCGTCAGTTTCGCGACCGGGACTCTGCTCGGCGCGGCGTTCCTGGGCTTGATTCCGCATGCGCTCGAAGGGGCCGGTCCCGGGTCGGATCATCGGATCGGCCTCGCGCTCCTGTTCGGCATCCTGCTGTTTTTCCTGCTCGAGAAGTTCGTGCTCTGGCGACATTGCCACGACGACCCCTGCGAGATGCACTCGCCTGGCCACGACGCGCGCGACCGGGCGTCGGCCAACCTGATTCTCGCGGGCGACACGTTTCACAACCTGCTGGATGGCGTGCTCGTGGCGGCAGCGTTCATGACGAACCCGCAGCTCGGCATCGTCACGGCGCTCGCCGTGTTCGCCCATGAAATCCCGCAGGAAGTGGGCGATCTGGCGATCCTGCTGCAGGGTGGATTCAGCCGCACCCGGGCGATGACGCTGAACCTGGTCTCGAGCCTCACTTCCGTGGTGGGCGGCGTCGTCGCGTATTACGCCCTCAATACGGCGATGGAGCTGCTGCCCTACGCGCTGGCCCTCGCCGCTTCGAGCTTCATCTACGTGGCCGTGGCGGATCTCATCCCAGGTCTGCACCGCCGCGTCGACCTGCGCGCGAGCCTTGGCCAGGTGCTGTTCATCGCCCTGGGGGTGGGGCTGGTGTACCTGACGCACCAGGGCATGCATTAGGAAGGGCAGGAAGGGGGCGGAAGGGCAGGAAGGGTAGGAATGCGTTAGCCGGAGCGTTCGGCGGCTTCTCCGACCATCTTCCTGTCCTTCCTCGCCTTCCTACCCTTCCTGCCCTTCCTGTCCTTCCTGTCCTTCCTCCCCCTTCCTCCCCCTTCCTCCCCCTTTTATCTCGCGGGTCCGGCCCCACTTCTGGGCGCATACCGTCCCACGGACCGAGCCCCCATGCGCCAAGACAAATTCACGACCAAGCTCCAGGCCGCGTTGCAGGAATCGCAATCGCTCGCCCTGGGCCGCGACCACCAGATCATCGAGCCCGTGCACCTGATGCAGGCCCTGCTGGACCAGCAGGGCGGCACCGTGCGGCCGTTGCTCGACAAGTGCGGGGCCAACATCAACACGCTGCGCGCGCAGCTGCGTGAAGCACTCGACCGGCTGCCCAAGGTGGAGGGTACGGGCGGCGAGGTACACCTTTCGAACGACCTCGCGCGACTGCTGAACCTCACCGACAAGGTCGCGCAGAAGCGCGGCGACCAGTACATCACCAGCGAGCTCTTCATCCTGGCCGCCCTGGAAGACAAAGGCCCACTCGCCAGGATCCTCAAGGACGCGGGCGTGCAGAAGGCCGCAATCGAGCGTGCGATCGACGAGATCCGGGGCGGCAGCAAGGTCGACGATCCCAACGTCGAGGAGCAGCGGGGCGCCCTCGAGAAATACACGATCGATCTCACCGAGCGCGCGGAGCAGGGCAAGCTCGACCCGGTCATCGGCCGTGACGACGAAATCCGCCGCACCATCCAGGTGCTGCAGCGTCGCACCAAGAACAATCCCGTGCTGATCGGCGAGCCGGGCGTCGGCAAGACCGCAATCGTCGAAGGCCTGGCGCTGCGCATCATCAACAAGGAAGTTCCCGAGAGCCTGCGCGACAAGCGCATCCTCTCGCTCGACATGGGCGCGCTGATCGCGGGCTCGAAGTTCCGTGGCGAATTCGAAGAGCGCCTCAAGGGCGTGCTGAACGATCTCGCCAAGCAGGAAGGCCGCGTCATCCTGTTCATCGACGAACTGCACACGATGGTCGGCGCCGGCAAGGCCGAGGGTTCGATGGATGCCGGCAACATGCTGAAGCCCGCGCTCGCGCGCGGTGAGCTGCATTGCGTCGGCGCCACCACGCTCGACGAATACCGCAAGTACGTCGAGAAAGACGCCGCGCTCGAGCGCCGCTTCCAGAAAGTCCTGGTCAACGAGCCGTCGGTCGAAGACACGATCGCCATCCTGCGCGGCCTGAAGGAACGCTACGCGGTTCACCACAAGGTCGAGATCACGGACCCGGCGATCGTCGCCGCGGCCACGCTCTCGCATCGCTACATCACGGACCGGCAGTTGCCCGACAAGGCGATCGACCTGATCGACGAGGCCGCGTCGCGCATCCGCATGGAAATGGACTCGAAGCCTGAGGAAATGGACAGGCTCGACCGCCGCATCATCCAGCTCAAGATGGAGCGCGAGGCGCTCAAGAAGGAGAAGGACGAAGCGTCGAAGAAGCGTCTCGAGGCGCTTGACGAACAGTTGGGCGAGCTCGGCAAGGAGTATGCCGACCTCGAGGAAATCTGGAAGGCGGAAAAAGCCTCGGCGCAGGGTGCCGCACAGATCACGCAGGAACTCGAGGACGCGCGACAGGCGTTCGAGACCGCGCGTCGTGCCGGCGACCTCGCCCGCATGTCCGAACTGCAGTACGGGAAGATTCCTGAACTCGAGAAGCGCCTGAAATCGGCGCAGGACAGCGAGACGAAGGCGCCGACGCTCGTCCGCAACAAGGTGACCGAAGAGGAAATCGCGGAAGTCGTCTCGAAGTGGACCGGCATTCCGGTCTCGAAGATGCTCGAGGGCGAGCGTGACAAGCTGCTGCGCATGGAGGAGGCGCTCGCCAGGCGCGTCGTGGGCCAGGACGAGGCGGTCAAGGCCGTTTCCGACGCGATCCGGCGTTCGCGCGCCGGCCTCTCGGATCCCAATCGGCCGAACGGCTCGTTCCTGTTCCTCGGTCCGACGGGTGTCGGCAAGACCGAGCTGTGCAAGGCGCTAGCCGAATTCCTCTTCGACACCGACGAGGCGATGGTGCGCATCGACATGTCGGAGTTCATGGAGAAGCATTCCGTCGCGCGTCTCATCGGCGCGCCGCCGGGATACGTCGGTTACGAAGAAGGAGGCTACCTGACGGAGGCTGTGCGTCGCCGTCCGTACGCGGTGATCCTGCTCGACGAAGTCGAGAAGGCGCACCCGGACGTGTTCAACGTGCTGCTGCAGGTGCTCGACGACGGTCGTCTCACGGACGGCCAGGGTCGCACCGTGGACTTCCGTAACTCCGTCGTGATCATGACTTCCAACCTCGGTTCGAACGTGATCCAGGAACTCGCGGGTGAGGCGAATTACGCGCGCATGAAGTCGGCCGTGATGGAGATCGTCGGCCAGCACTTCCGTCCCGAGTTCATCAACCGCGTCGACGAGGTCGTCGTGTTCCACCCGCTGGGCAAGGAGCACATCCGTGAGATCGTCGACATCCAGTTGAGCTACCTGCGCCGGCGCCTGGCCGACCGCGATCTGGGCCTGGAACTGGACGATGCCGCCCGCGACCTGCTCGGCGAGGCGGGGTTCGACCCGGTGTACGGAGCGCGACCGCTCAAGCGCGCGATCCAGCACCAGCTCGAGAATCCGCTGGCACAGCGCATCCTGCGGGGCGACTTCGAGCCGGGCGATGCGATCCGGGTGACGGTCAAGGACGACGACCTGGCGTTCGAGCGAGTCGCCGTCCCGGTATAATCCGCGGCCACTGCCCTGGAACCAAGACGACGACATGCCGATCTACGAATATCAGTGCCAGAAGTGCCACCACCACCTGGAGGCGCTGCAGAAGTTCTCCGACAAGCCGCTGCGCGAGTGTCCCGAATGCGGCAAGCACACGCTGCAGCGCCTGATGTCGGCGCCGATGTTCCGCCTCGCGGGCAGCGGCTGGTACGAGACCGATTTCAAGTCGGACAACGAGAGCAAGCGCAACCTGGCCGGCAAGGACGAAGCTCCTCCGGCTGAGAGTTCTGCCGTGGTCAAGCCCGAGAAGAGCGACAAGGCTGACAACAAGGTCGAGTCGAAACCCGAGCCCACATCGACTAAGCAAAGCGTCGCCGTCAAGAAGCCTGCTGCGAAGCCGGTCGCCAGGCCCAAGCCGGCGGCGAAGAAATCCGCGCCGAAAAAGACCGTCCGTGGACGCTGATTCGAGTCGGGCACAAAGCCCGCGCCGGAGAGATACAGAGTGGCTGATCCGATAGCGACCGACGACAACGAAGACAATGACGAAGGCGCAGACAACGGCAGGAGTGGTCGCCGCAGCTTTGCGCGCCGATTGCGCAATCACCTGATCGCGGGTCTCCTGATCTGGATCCCCATCATGGTGACCGTCTGGGTCATCCGCTTCCTGTCGCGCATCCTCGACCAGTCGCTCGTGCTGTTGCCGCCGCCCTGGCGGCCTGAGGCGCTGGTCGGCCAATACGTCCCCGGCGTCGGCATCATCCTGTCGTTCATCCTGCTGCTCGTGACGGGCGTCCTGGTCCGCAACCTGTTTGGCGGGCGGATCGTCGCGGGTTTTGAGGACCTGGTGCGGCGCATTCCTGTGATCGGCGCCGTTTACGGCGGTGCCAAGACGTTCAGCGAGACCGTGCTCACCGACAAGGGCAAGTCGTTCAAGCAGGTCGTCATGGTCGAGTTCCCGCGCAAGGGCATCTTCAGCGTGGGGTTCATCACGTCCGAGGAACTGGAAGAAGTCCAGGCCAAGACCGCGCAGGACGTCGTCTGCGTCTTCGTACCCACCACGCCGAACCCCACCACAGGATTCATCGTCCTCGTGCCCCGCGAAGAGGTCGTCCGACTCGACATGACGGTGGACGAAGCAGTCAAGATGCTGCTGACGCTGGGCGTTGTCGTGCCCAAGTGGAAAAACAAGTCTGTCGCGGCCGATCTTGCGCCGCAGCAACCCCCTCCGTAACATTCTCCGGCTCGGCGTTGAGGTCCGGTCCCGGCCGGTCCCCGCACCCCTTTGAACGGGATTTTCCCCATGCCAATGCGTACCCACTATTGCGGCGACGTCAATGAGCGCCTCGTCGGATCCACGGCCGAAGTTGCCGGCTGGGTTCACCGTCGTCGCGACCACGGCGGGGTCATTTTCGTCGACCTGCGCGACCGCGATGGCCTGCTGCAGGTGGTCTTCGATCCGGACGCAGCCGAGGTCTTTGCCGAGGCCGAGCGTCTTCGCGGCGAATGGGTAATCAAGGTGACCGGCACGGTGCGTCCGCGTCCCGCGGGCACGGCCAACGCGAACCTCGCGTCGGGCCAGGTCGAACTGCTCGCGCGCGGCATCGAAGTGCTGAACCGCTCGGAGCCGATCCCGTTCCAGCTCGACGAGGACGTGAAGGAAGAGACGCGGCTCAAGTACCGCTACATCGACCTGCGCCGCGACGTGATGCAGAAGCGCCTGCGCCAGCGTCACGCGATCACGCGCTCGATGCGTGAGTACCTCGACGGCAAGGGCTTCATCGACATCGAGACGCCGATGCTGACCAAGGCGACGCCGGAAGGCGCGCGCGACTACCTGGTGCCGAGCCGCACGCAGCCGGGCAAGTTCTTTGCGCTGCCGCAGTCGCCGCAGATCTTCAAGCAGCTGCTGATGATGTCGGGGTTCGACCGCTACTACCAGATCGTGCGTTGCTTCCGCGACGAGGACCTGCGCGCCGACCGCCAGCCCGAATTCACGCAGCTCGACATCGAGACCTCGTTCCTGACGCGCGACGAGATCATGGGCCTGATGGAAAGCCTGATGCGCAAGCTGTTCAAGGACGTGCTCGGCCAGTCGTTGCCCGAGCCGTTCCCGCGCATTACGTACGCTGAGGCAATGCGCCGCTACGCCTCGGACAAGCCGGACCTGCGCATCCCGCTCGAACTCGTCGACGTCGCCGACCTCGTCAAGGACTGCGAGTTCAAGGTGTTCTCGGGTCCGTCGGCGGATCCGGAAGGGCGTGTCGCCGCGTTGCGCGTGCCGCAGGGTGGCGAAAAGTTGTCGCGCAAGCAGATCGACGACTACGCCGCGTTTGTCGCGCGCTACGGCGCGAAGGGCCTCGCGTACGTGAAGGTCAACGACGCGGCGAAAGGTCGCGAAGGCCTGCAGTCGCCGATCCTCAAGTTCCTGTCGGACACTGCAGTGGCGGGCCTCATGCAGCGCACGGGCGCGCAGACGGGCGACCTGGTTTTCTTTGGTGCGGACAAGGCCAGGGTCGTCAACGACGCGCTCGGCGCGCTGCGCATCAAGGTCGGCCAGGACCTCGGACTCGTGGCCGAGGGCTGGGCGCCGCTCTGGATCATCGACTTCCCGATGTTCGAGTGGGATCCCGACTCGAAGCGCTGGGCCGCGATGCACCATCCGTTCACTTCGCCGGTCAACGACGACCCGGTGGCGCTCAAGGCCAGCCCGGGCCAGGCGCTGGCCCGCGCGTACGACATGGTGCTGAACGGTTCGGAAATCGGCGGCGGCTCGGTGCGTATCCACCGCAACGAGATGCAGTCGACCGTGTTCGAGATGCTCGGCATCGGCGCGGAGGAGGCCGGGAAGAAGTTCGGCTTCCTGCTCGACGCGCTCAAGTTCGGCGCGCCGCCGCACGGCGGGATCGCGTTCGGCCTCGATCGCCTGGCGATGCTGATGGCCGGCGCCGACTCGATCCGCGACGTCATCGCGTTCCCGAAGACGCAGACCGCCACCTGCCCGCTGACCGACGCGCCCACCGAGGTCTCGGAGCAGCAACTGCGCGACCTGCACATTCGCGTCAAGCTGCCCGAGAAATAGGGGACATTCACCTATTTCCAAACGCAGTGCTGGTGGTGCATGGACTGTTGCCGGAAATAGGTGAATGTCCCCTATTTCTCAGCGCGAGCCGGTCATCCTCGTTCACGGCCTGTGGATGTCCGGGCTGGAGTTCGGGGTGCTGCGCCAGCGCTTGCAGACGCGGCACGGGTTCGACGTGCACGTGTTCTCGTACCCGTCCATGCACGGCAACGTCGACGAGATCGTGGCCGAGCTCGCCGCGTTCGCCCATGAACGCGCGGCCAGCACCGGCCGGGTTCACCTCGTGGGTCACAGTCTCGGTGGCGCCATCGTGTTTCGCGCGCTGGAGCAGGGTCTGCGCGACCTGCCCGGCAATGCCGTGCTGCTTGGCTCGCCCTTGAATGGCAGCCGCGCGGCGAGCGGCGTGGGGCGCCTTGCCATGCTGCGGCCGCTGATCGGACCCCATGCATTCAACGAACTGGCGCAACCCTGTGGTCGATGCTGGCCCGCCGATTGCGGCCGCTCGCTCGGCGCCATCGCCGGTACCCGCCCACTGGGCACCGGCCAGTTTTTCGCGCACTTCGATGAAGAGAATGACGGCACCGTCGCGGTCAGCGAGACCGTGATCCCGGGCCTCAACGGTCACGTCACGCTGCCGCACAGTCACGTCGGGATGCTGTTCGCGAATGACGTTGCGGCGCAGGTGGGGTATTTCCTGCGGCATGGACGTTTCGAGAAGGCGACGGGAGAGCGAGCCAACGCGGACGGCGGGTAAGGGCGCCCGTTCCGGGTCTAGCCCGGGCGAGCGTATCTGCCTTTCCGCTCGCCCGGACTAGACCCGGAACGGGCGCCTGAACGCCTGCGCCTGGGCGAATTCCCGTCCAGGCCCGAGAACTCGCATGGCGCATGCAACGTCGCCAGGCCCGCCCCTGCATCAGTCCGTGTTCGAGGTACCCACGGCCCTGGATACCTCGAAGCATGAACGGTCTGAAGACCGCCTCGGAAGCGCTCGATCTCAGGGATCGAATCCTTTATCTTCGCGCACCGAACGGATTTGGATCCGATCCAGCGCGGCTTGCCCGGCTCTGGATTACAATTCGCTACCCCGATTTCTTCATTCCATGACCCGCGAGGAACGATGTGAGTCAAGCGCAACAAGACCTTCAATTGAAAGTTTGGAAAGAGCTCGCCATCAGCAAGCAGATCCTGATGCGAGCGGCCACGGACGCGCTCAAGCTCGACCCGGAGTGCACGCAGGAAGAGCTTAAGGAAGCGCTCGAAGGTGCGCTAAAGAAGGTCGCCAAGGCGGATGCTGACCTCGTCAACGCGAAGGAAGAGGCGAAGGTCGCCATCACTACGCTCGAGCAGAAGGTCGCCGCGAGCGAGGAGCGCCTGGCGATTGCGCAGAAGGCTACTACCGAAGCGAAGGCCGTGCACGAAGACGCGGTTCAGCAGATCGCCAACCAGCGCGCTGCCGCCGCGAGGGAGCTGCAGAAGGCCAAGGACCGCCTGACCGAGCGCGACAAGTCGCTCAAGGCGATCAACACGGCGCTGGCCGACACGCCGGAAAACCTTCTGAAGAAAATGAACACGCTCAAGAAGCAGAAGCAGGAAGAAGCGGATGCGCGTCGCCAGGTCGAGTCCGTGCTGAATGCGCTTCGCACCGAGAAGCGCCAGCAGGATGAGAAGTCGGCGGACGTGCTGCGTAATGGCGCGACCTTGGTGAGCCGCTATCGCGACCTGCGTGCGCTGGCGCTGAAGCTGCATGAGCAGCTCCAGCCGCTGGTCGAGGATGCGAAGAGTCTGCCGGAGATTCCCGAGCTGGACACGGATCTGCTGGAAGCCATCGAGCAGCCGGCGGATAAGAATTTCAAACGCCCTGTCCGCTCGAGCCGCGGCCTGCCCTCGTCCTGAACGCGGCGCAGCTCCTTACCCGGCGCAGGAAGGTCGGCTCCGACTAACCCCTAACCCCTACTTAGCCGGCGTCCAGCCGCCGCCCAACGCGCGGTAGAGGTCGACGTAACCGACCACGCGCGTGACTTGCGACTGCGCGAGTTCGATCTCGGACGCGAACAGCTGTCGCTCGGCGTCGAGCACTTCGATGTAGCTTACGACACCCGCCTTGTAGCGCTTTTTCTGCAGGTCGAGCAACCGCAGGGCCGCATCGCGCCGGATGACCGTCTCCGAAATGATTCCGCGCGTCTTGTCCGTGACGACGAGCGCGTCGGCAGTCTCACGGTAGGCCTGCAGCACACCGCGGCGATACGCCAGCTCCGACTGCTTCAACTGGGCCTTCGACACTTCGACCGTGCCGGTGCCGAAGCCGGACTGGTAGATCGGCATGCTGACGAACGGCCCGACCGAGAACAGGTCCTGTGCGGGATCCTTGCCATTGAGCAGGTTGCCGAGCTCCGGGCTGATCACGCCGAAGAACGACGTCAGGCCGATCGACAGGTACGGAAACCGGCTGGCCTCGGCGACGCCCACGTTCGCCGTTGCGGCGTGCAGTTCGTTCTCGAGTTGGCGCAGGTCGGGTCGACGCGCGAGCAGTTGTGCCGGCAGGCCGACGGGAATATCTGCAGGGATCGGGAATGCAAACGGCTGGCTGGAGCGTGCCACCGGGCCCGGCGCATCGCCCAGCAGCAGACGCAGCAGGTTCTCGGTCTGTACGCGGGTGAGTTCGGCCTGCGGCAGCTGCGAGCGCGTTGCGGCCAGCTGCGACAGCGCCTGCATCTCATCGGTCGCCGAGGCCACGCCATTGCGCTTCAGCGAGCGCACGAGTTCGAGCGACGCCGACTGGCTTTCGATCGTGCGTTGGATGATCGCGATTTCTTCGTCGATCTCGCGCAGACGGAACCACGTCGTCGCGACGTCCGCCACCAAGGCATTGATCACGCCGCGCTGGAAGTCTTCCGTCGCGAGCAACTGGGCGCGTGACGCTTCGTTCGCACGCCGCAGGCGCCCGAACAGGTCGATTTCCCAGTTCAGCGTCAGGCCGAGCGAATAGCTGCTGTCGTCCGGCGTGCCGGGCGAAGGCGAGGTGTTGCCGTCCAGGTTCAGGCTGGGTCCGAGATAGCTGCGGGCCAAGCGCGCGCGGCCGCGGAATTCCTCGACACGCGCTGCCGCAATCTTCAGGTCGAGGTTGTTCGCGAGCGCAGTCTCGATCACCTGCTGCAATTCGGGGTCGTGAAACACCTCGGCCCAGTGCTGGTCGGCGAACGACGTCGCCTCCTGCGGCGACAGCACGCCGCGGAATTCGACGGGCGCCGGCAGTTGCGGCCGCTCGTAGTCGGGACCGATTGCGCAGCCCGTCAGTGCAACGAGCACGCCGGCGGCAACCAGGTGACGCGCGCTCATGCCGATGTCCCGGTGGCGACCGCCGGTTCGACCGGTGCGGCCGAGCGCGCAGCGGGCGGGCCGCTGCCGAACCGCTCAGCCAGGCCCTGGATCAGCACGTAGAACGCGGGTACCGCCAGCGTGGTTAGCAGCGTCGCGGCGATCATGCCGCCGAATACCGCGGTGCCGACCGATTGCTTCGATGCTGCGCCCGCGCCCGACGCGATCATCAGCGGCACGACGCCGAAGATGAACGCGAACGACGTCATCAGGATCGGTCGCAGGCGCAGCTTGGCCGCCTCGACCGCCGACTCGAAAACCGGCATGCCCTTTTCGTAATTCAGTTTCGCGAACTCGACGATGAGGATCGCGTTCTTGGCCGACAGTCCCACCAGCGTCACCAGGCCGATCTGGCCGTAGACGTTGAAGTCGATACCGCCGGCTTTAAGCGCGAGCAGCGCACCGAGGAATCCGAACGGCGTTGCGAGCAGCACCGCGAACGGCACGGCCCAGCTTTCATAAAGCGCCGCCAGGAACAGGAACACGACGACGATCGACAGGCCCAGCACCACGGTCGACGCGTTTCCGGCTTCGATCTCCTGCTTGCTCTGGCCCGACCATTCGAAGCCATAGCCTTCGGGCAGGACTTCGGCCGCCACTTCCTCGAGCGCACGCAATGCATCGCCGGAACTCGCGCCGGGCGCAGGGGAACCACTGAACGCAGCCGTGCGATACAGGTTGTACCGTTGCAGGAAGCGCGCGCCGGTGCCCCGCTGCCACGACGTCAGCGTGTCGAGCGGCACCATGCCGCCCTCCTTGTTGCGGACGAAGAGTCGCGAGATGTCGGTGATTTCCTGACGGAAGTCCGACTCGGCCTGCATCGTGACCTTGTAGTTGCGGCCGAAGCGCGAGAAGTCGTTGACCTGGTAGCCGCCGAGAAACGTCTGCAGCGTCGTGAAGACATCGTTGACCGGCACGCCGAGTTTCTTGGCCTTTTCGCGGTCGACCTGCAGCTGATAGTTCGGCGTGCTCGCACTGAATGTCGTCGAGATGCGGCCGATTTCCGGCCGTTGCATCGCCTTGCCGATGAATTCCTGCGCGACGGCCGAGAGTTCGGCGGGTGTCTGGTTGGAGCGAGCCTGCAGCATGAATGAGAAGCCGGACACCGAACCCATGCCGGGCAGAGCCGGCGGGTTGAACGGCATCACGACCGCCTCGGGGATGCCCTGCAGTGCGAAGTACAGCTTGCCGACGATCGCATTCGCATGCTGGTCTGCAGCGGTGCGGTCACCCCAGGGTTTCAGCTTCACGATCACGAGAGCGCCGTTCGATGCAGCCGTGCCAGAGATCAGGTCGAACCCCGAAATGCTGACCACGGCGTCCACGCCGGGCACGGCTTTCGTGATCTGCTCGACCCGGCGCAGGACAGCTTCGGTGCGCTCCTGCGAAGCCGCGTCGGGCAGCACCACCTGCATGAAGACCGCGCCCTTGTCTTCGTCCGGCACGAATCCCGTCGGCACGCTGCGGAACAGGCCGCCCGTTACGAGCACCAGAATGCCCAGCGTGAGCAGCACCATCAGCGTGCGGCGGGCAAGGAGCGCTGCCGCGCTGCCATACTTTCCCGTCAGCCAGTCGAAACCGGCATTGAAGCGCTTGAAGAACGCGGCCAGCGGGCCACGCTTTTCGGCATGCGGTTTGAGCAGCATCAGGCACAGCGCTGGCGTCAGCGTCAGCGCGACGAGTGCCGAGAACATCGTCGAAACGGCGACCGTCACCGCGAACTGCTTGTACAACTGTCCCGTAACGCCGGGAATGAACCCCATCGGGATGAACACGGCGGCCAGGATCAAGGCGATGGCGACGACCGGGCCCTGCACCTCCTCCATGGCCTTGATCGTCGCGTCACGCACGGCCAGGCCCTGGCTCATCTTGTGCTCGACGGCCTCGACCACGACGATCGCGTCGTCGACGACGATGCCGATCGCGAGCACCATGCCGAACAGCGACAGCGTGTTGATCGTGAAGCCGAGCAGCTGGAAGGCAGCGAACGTGGCGATCAGCGACACCGGCACGGCGAGCATCGGAATCAGCGTGGTGCGCCAGTTCTGCAGGAACAGGAAGACCACGATCAGCACCAGCACCAGCGCCTCGATGAAAGTGACCAGCACTTCTTTGACCGAGGCTTCGACGAAGGCCGACGAGTCGTAGACGATCCTGTAGTCCAGGCCCTGCGGGAACTCACTGGCGAGGTGCGTCAGCCGGGTCTTCAACAGGCGCGCCGTTTCAAGGGCGTTGGCGCCCGGTACCAGCGCAATCGAAATGGCGGCCGCCGGCTTGCCGTCGAGCGTCGAGACGTTGCTGTAGCTCTTGGCCCCCAGTTCGATGCGGGCGATGTCCTTGAGCCGGATGAACGAGCCGTCGGGCTTGGAGCCGATGATGATGTTGCCGAACTCTTCCGCCTTGACCAGCCGGCCCTGCACGCGCAGGGAATACTGGTAGCTCTGGCCACGCGTCGCCGGCGGCTGGCCGACCTGGCCCGCCGGAACCTGCACGTTCTGTTCGCGGATCGACTGGGCCACGTCCGCGGCAGTGATGCCGAGGCTGGCCATGCGGTCCGGCTTGAGCCAGACGCGCATGCCGAAATCCGAGCCGAATACGCGCACGTCGCCCACGCCCTTGATGCGCTTCAGCTCGTCGACGACGTAGACGTAGCCGTAGTTGCTGATGAAGAGCGGGTCGTAAGTTGAATCCGGCGAGTAGAGAGCGAAGTACAGCAGGGTATCGGGCGACTGCTTGCGTACCGTCACCCCGGCGTTGATCACGTCCGAGGGCAACTGTGAGTTCGCCTGCGACACGCGGTTCTGCACCTCGACCGCCGCGAGGTCGGGGTCGCGATCGAGGTCGAACGTGACGGTAATCGCCGCGCTGCCGTCGTCGCCACTGACGCCGTTGATGTACAGCATGTCGGTGGCGCCGTTGACCTGCTGGTCAATCGGCGCGGTCACGGACTCCTCGACGACATCCGAACTGGCGCCGAGGTAGTTGGCATTCACCTGCACGGTCGGCAGGGCGATGTTGGGGAATTCGCCGACTGGCAGTTGCAGTAGCGACAGCGTGCCGATCAGCAGCAGAAACAGCGACAGGACGATCGCGAGGACCGGGCGGTCGATGAAGAAACGCGCCATCGTGCGGCTCCCGTCAGGTCGTGCCGGCGGGTGCCGCCGCAGGCGCAGCAGCCGTTCCAGCGCCGGCATCCGCGGCTGGCCGGTCGAATTCCTCGAGCTTGACAGGCACGACTTTCAGCGGCGTCCCCGGGCGGGCTTTCTGGATGCCTTCGACCACGACGCGGTCGCCGGCCTCGAGGCCGGACAGGATCACCTGGCGGTTGCCGAAGCGCTGGCCAAGCGTGACGGGGCGCATCTCGGCCTTGTCGCCTTCGCCGACCACGGTCAGGAAGTAACGACCAAGCTGTTCCTGCACGGCGCGATCCGGAATGATCAGCGCATTCTCCAGCGTGCTCCCCGTTCCACGTACGCGCGCAAACAACCCCGGGAGCAACCTATGGTCAGGGTTGGGGAATTCGGCACGCAGCTTGTATGTACCCGTCGTTGCGTCGAGGGCGCGATCGCTGAAATTGATCCGGCCGGGCAGGGGGTAGACGGAGCCGTCGCTGAGGATCAGTTGCACGACGCGCATGGGATCGTCGGCCGCCAGAGCGCGGCTCTGATTCCTGCGCTCGAACTCGAGCAGCTCGCTCTCGCTGATCGTGAAATAGACCCAGGCCGGATCGTCGGACGAAATCGTCGCCAGAACGGTCTGGCCGGCCGTCACGAGACCGCCCGGGAAGACCTGCGCCGCACCAATGCGCCCGCGCATCGGCGCGCGTACTTCGGCGTAGTCGAGTCCAAGTTGCGATTCCTGCAGGGCGGCCCGGCTGGCATCCACTTGCGCCTGCGCCTGGCTCGCGGTGGCAACGGCATTGTCATAAACCTGCCGGCTGATGGCCTCGTCCGCGAGCAACGGCTGGTAACGCGCCACGTCCTGGCGGGCGCGGTACAGGTTCGCCTCGGCCGAGGCGACCTGGGCGCGGGCACTGTTGACCTGCGCGCGATACTCGCGAGCGTCGATGGAGAACAGCATCTGTCCTTCCTGCACCAGCGCGCCGTCCTCGAAGTGCGTCTTAAGCAGGATGCCGCCCACGCGCGCGCGGAGATCGACTTCCTGCGAGCCGCGCACTTCGCCCACCTTGTCCGCATAGGTAATGGTGGAACTGGGCTCGACGGTGACCGCTTTCACTTCGACCGGCTGCTGCGGCATCGCCGGCGGGGCCTTGCTGCCGCAGGCGGCGAGCATGCTCAGCGCTGACAGGGCAAGGATGGCTCGGAGCGGGTGATGGGGCCACGAAATACGCAGTCTTGAATGCACCGGGAGCCTCGCAAAACATCGGCACGACAGGGTGCGGAGTGTAGCCGTTGTCCTACCCGGTCGTCAGGCCAAGCCCGCTCATTCCGCGGGGATTCGGCTGCCCATTTTGGGCACTGGGTGGCGCAGTGACGGATTGACCCGGGACTGGCGCGGACGCCGACCCACGCTTGACCGCGTAGGGTCGCCGCGGCCTAGACTGGCTGATTCGACGGGGGAGGGTAAGGATGATCGATCGTGAGCTGCTCTTGCAGCGGCGCCGTGAGTTGTCGTACGTCTCGGGGCGCTTTATGACGGAGCACCTGATCCGCGTGCATCAACTGTTCGAGGGTGATTTGACGGCGGCCGTTGTGCTCGCAACCGTCGCACAGCATGGCGTGCAGCGCTACTACGATGAAGTTGCGCGGCACTCCACCGAAGGCTTCGATCGGCTCGTTACCGACGGCGCGCACGTGGACCATCTGCGACCCTGCAATGCGCTCTCGGTGAGCACTGCAACGGGCATTCCACGTGAGACGGTGCGCCGCAAGGTCCGCTGGCTCCAACGGCGGGGATGGCTTGAGATCGGGCCGCGCGGTCGAATTTCGGTGGTGCCGCGGATGGCAGATGACTTCGCAGAATTCGACCTGGAGACGATCGAACGACTGCATGCCTGTTCCGCGGCGATTCAGCGAGTATTGGACGCACCTGCTGGACCGAACGCGGCGACGTGAGTCGCGACGAGGGCACCTGGATTTACCGCGGCTCGTCCAGCAGTTCTTTCAGCCGATAGAGCACGTCGAGCGCCGCGCGCGGACTGAGCGACTCGGGGTCGACGCCCTCGAGCATCCGGCGCAGTGCGGATTCGGTTTCATTCTCCGGCATCGACAATGCAAACTCCTGCTGCGGTGTCGGCGGCCGGGTCGCGTGCTCCCGCTGTTCCAGTTCGTGCAGGTACCGGCGGGCTTCACCGATAACAGGTTTCGGCACACCTGCCAGGCGTGCGACCTGCAGTCCGTAGCTCTGGTTTGCCGGGCCTTCCTTGACGGAGTGCAGGAAGACGAGCTGGTCCCCGTGCTCCGTGGCGTCGAGGTGGACGTTGGCGCAAGCGGGCAGTTCGTCCGCGAGCGCAGTCAGTTCGAAGTAGTGCGTCGCGAACAGCGTGAACGCACCGATTTCGCGTCCGAGATGCCTGGCGCACGCCCATGCCAGCGACAAGCCATCGAAAGTGCTGGTGCCGCGACCAATCTCGTCCATCAGCACGAGGCTGTCGCGTGTGGCATTGTTCAGGATGTTTGCGGCCTCGGTCATCTCGACCATGAACGTCGAACGACCGCCGGCGAGATCGTCGGCCGCGCCGATGCGTGTGAAGACGCGATCGACCGGTCCGATGCGCGCGGACTCCGCCGGCACGAAACTGCCGATGCCGGCGAGGATGACGATCAGCGCCGCCTGCCGCATGTAGGTCGATTTGCCGCCCATGTTCGGGCCCGTGACGATCAACATGCGGCGACCGTCGCGCAGGTCCAGGTCGTTCGGAACGAACGGCCCGTCGATGTGCTGCTCGACCACCAGGTGGCGGCCGCCGCGGATGTCGATGCGCGATTCCTCGCAGAGTTCGGGCCGCGCCAGTCGCAGCGTGATTGCACGCTCGGCGAGATTGCCGAGTACGTCGAGCGCTGCGAGCGCGGCGGCCATCGCCTGCAATACAGGCAACGTATCGGTGAGCGTATCGAGCAATCCCTCGTAGAGTTCGCGTTCGCGAGCCATTGCGCGATCGCGTGCGCCGAGTACCTTGTCTTCGAACGACTTCAATTCGCTCGTGATGTAACGTTCGGCGTTCTTGACCGTCTGTCGCCGCACCCAGTCGGCCGGCACTCGGTCGGCCTGGCTGCGACTCACTTCGATGAAGTAGCCCTGCACGCGGTTGTAGCCGAAGCGCAGGTTCTGGAAGCCGGTGCGTTCGCGTTCACGGGCCTCGAGGTCGAGCAGCGCTTCGTCGCTGTGTTCACTGATGCGGCGCAGTTCGTCGAGGGCAGCGTCGAAGCCGG